>CAZHUR010000228.1:0-4842 GCA_964535395.1 uncultured Acidimicrobiales bacterium | reverse complement strand
CCGCTCCCCCGGTAGATAGGAGCGCAAACTCTGTCGGACTCGTGCCGAGCACTTCTTGGCCATAGAGAACGAAGGTCGCCATCGCGAGCGTGCCCAACATGTTGAGCATGCCGAGAATTACCGCCATGGGTCGGAACAGGTCGTGGCTCCACAACCAACCAAACCCCTCCTTGAGTTCCTCTTTCCATGTGGTCTCTTGAGCGGTGGACTTCGGTCCAGTAGACCGAAGCATCGAACCCGGCCGAATCAGAGTTACCAACACCGCCGATAGAGCGAAGCTGAAGGCATCGACGAAGAAGGGCACCGCGAACGCAATAGCCAAAAGGGCTGCACCTAAGGGAGGCCCGAGGAAGGTGTTGGCAACGGTTTCGGCGCTCCACAACCGTCCATTGGCCTTTTCGAGATGCTCCGCAGGAACGACAGCTGGCATAAAGGTCTGTGCGGCATTGTCGTAGAGGACCTCGGCCGTGCCGAGCAACAATGTGGCGAGCAACACGACGCCATAGATGAGGAGGTTCTCTGCTGGTGCCGCATTTGCATCGATCTCGTCAGGGCTGAGAAGGCTCCCCTGTTGGGTCAACACTGCTATCGCGACGCCGATCGTTAGAACAGCCCGAGCCCAGTTCGCCTGGATCATCAACGTTCGGCGATCGCTGCGGTCGGTGATGACACCGGCGGGCAGTGAGAAGAAAAGCCACGGAAGCCGTTGAGCCACGACCACGAGCGCAATCAGGAAGCCGTCGCGTGTGACCGCTGATGCCAGCCAGGGATAGGCAATGACGCCAATGCCATCGCCGAGGTTCGAGATCGTGCTCGCAGAGAAGAGCTTTCCGTAGGCCGAACCGAGCTTCGATGGTTGGTCCGAAGTCATATCCCCCGGGTCGATCGACATATGCGATGTTCAACGCCCGGGGCGCTGATGTCAAGGCGATACCTAAGCACTGTGATGACCCATGAGCGTCGACTCGACGAGATATGATGGGGGAGCTTTTTGCCCGAGGAGCCACGTTGAAACTATTGAAGTACCGAGAAGACCGGATACCCGTGACCGTCTTCTTCACCGTCACTGCGATCGACCTCGCCATCTACTTCTTGGTCGGCAACATCTTTGTGATCATTGCGTACTGGTTGTCGATGATCATGGTGAAGGGCCTGATCAGCGCGTGGAACCATCACCATCAGCACGTTCCGATGTTTCACGCAAAGCCACTGAACCGGATCCTCGAACTGGCCTTTGCACTCCATACCGGAGCAACCACAAATGCGTGGGTACTCCATCACGTTCACGGGCACCATAAGAACTACCTCGACCAGAAAAAGGACGAGAGTCGCTGGTTGAAGAAGGAAGGCCAGGCCTACGGCTACTACGAGTACCTCGCGGTCACCGTGCTTACCGCATACCCTCGGGCGTACGAAGTCGGCCGCAGCCACCCACGGCTCCAACGTGACTTTGTTCGCTACGGAATCCTCGCCCTCGCCGTCGTTACTACTCTTGTGATCTTGAACCCCATCAACGGCTTGTTCTTGTTCGTCTTCCCCATGATCACCTCGCTGTTGATGACCATCGCTGCGACCTACCACCATCATTCTGGTCTCGACACCGACGATCACATGCGAGCGTCACGCAACTACACCGGCAAATTCCGGAACAAGCTCAGCGGCAACCTCGGCTATCACACCGCCCACCACTACCGGCAGGGCCTCCACTGGTCGAAGCTTCCTGAACTGCATGCTCAGATCGAAGACCAGATCCCTGACGAGTTCATCCAGCACTCCAGTCACAAGGTCGCGTCCCCAGCGTCCTAAGCAAGCTCGATTACGTCAGAGGGTCTTGGGGTAGTAGTCAGCAGCTGGCGTCGCCCCGGCCTCGGTGGCAAAGTCGCTGTCGAAGGGCCAGTCGTCTTCCTGGCCTGGCAACGGCCCCTGGTTGAATCGTCCCAGCTCGCCGCCGCCAGCTGCCTCGTTGCCGACCAGTGACCATGCCTGACGTTTGTAGGTCCAGTTATCTGGCTGAAGGCGATGGGCTTCACGGAAGTGAGCAAAAGCGCCATTTCGCTCGCCAGCAGACCACAGATAGTTGGCTAGCTCGAAGTGAGCAGCACCCGCTGACTTGTCGAGAGGACGCTCCTGGCTCGCCTCGATTACTTCGGTCGGCGACATAACGAACCGACTTTCCGATCCGTTCGCCGCCCAATCTCGAATTGCGCCGGCGTAGTCTTCCTTCACCTGGCCGCCGCGTAGTCGAGCAGCCAATTCTGGATCGGTGCTCTCGACCTTTTTCGCCCGTGCTTCTACCTTCGCGTCCCGATCATCGAGGAAACCTTGCAGCCAGTCGGGATAGGTGACGCCGGGCGGCCAGCCCGGCTCGGGTGGCCGGACGATCGTCCCCGACTCATCGATCCATATCACGTTGGGGATGTTGACGACGCCCAACAGGGCATCGAGCTGATGAGTAGGGTCGAGAAGCGATGGATGCGTGGGGCTGGCTGCCTCGATGAAGGGACGGGAAGCCTCGCTATCACTCATCTCAAGTGACACCGTCACAATGACCACGTTGGAGTCGGCGAGTTCGGTTTGGAGGGCCTGCCACCCGGGCAGGTCGTATCGGCAGCCTCAATAGGGTGCCCACGCCACGAGCACCGTCTTCGTGTCCGCTATTGGAAGGCTGACGGAATTGCCGTCAAGGTCCTCCAGCTCGAACTGCGGCGCGGTGGCGGTTACGAGCGCTCGACCGCTCACCGACGCGGGTCCAACCGCCCAACGGCCCGAGCTCTCATCTGGAACGATGGCCATGCCAAGACGTTCGGCGGTTGATGGTAGATCGAAGCCTTCTGGCAGTGGCACACAAACCTCACCTTTGCAGGCACCCTCGGGATTGATCTCCCAGCCTGTGCCGTCGGCGAAGGTGCGGGCATCGATGTCTAGAGAGTCAATGAGCATGTCCGAGCATGGCATATAAAGAGGACCCCTCCATCGACCGATGGAATTGCTATGAGTGAAGAGAACGCCACGCAGACGATCAGCGACGCGAGTGCAGAACTCGACCGGTTACAAAAGCGAGTTGTCGAGCTCGAGACCGAACTCGGGTACACGTCGTGGAACGTCGGCGATTTTTATTGCATCCCCACCGTCGATTCCGCACCCGCCGTCGTCGGTCAAGTACTGACGATCGCTGGAAGCGGCCGACCGTTCCAGGTGGTCGAGGCCGCAGAGCCCGCGCTTATGGAGTCGGTACCTCAGGTTCGAGAGCTGAAGTCTGGCCTCCCAGCCAACGCTGCCAACTGCGCCAAGCCATCGTGGTGGCCCCTGTAGCTAGCCGCCGAGAGGTTTGGCTGTTACCTCGGTCGCAATTCCACCGCGCACGTTTTGGGACAAGGTGACAGTGATATCTGAGACTGCATCTCCGAGCGCTGCAATGTGGTCGGCGAGTTCGCCGACGAGATGCTCGGCGAAGATGCGCTTATCTCGATAGGTGGTCAGCCAGAGCTTGAGTGACTTCGATTCGATGGCAGCCGTTACAGCGGTATAGCTAATCGTTGCCGAGTAGATGTCTGGCTGAATGCCATCAACGGCCGGGCAGAGCGCTTGGAGTTCTTCGGTGTGAAAGATCACCTCGACTGGCCGGTCGACCCGGAACGTGTCGAGGCGGCCGTATTCGTCTTGGTCGACCTGGCGGCCGAGCATGAGTTCATCAGACATGTTGGTGAGGCTACCGCGGTCCGGTGATTTCAAATGATGGCTGATCTGGCATTGCTGGCAACTGCGCCAAGCCAGCATCGTGGTCCCTGTAGCTGGCCGTCAGGGCGTGCTGTCAGTCTTCGTCGAGGAGCCCAGCGCCGGCGCCGGTCAGGCGGCTCTCTTTTGTCGCTGGCGCGTAGGTACGGTAGGCAAACGTATGTAGAACTTCTTCGGTTTCGACGTCGAGTTCGACTCGATAACTTCGAACCAGATCCAACGAGGGGGAAGGCGACTGTTCTGTGATGGTGATATCGGCGCCTTGCTCAGGAACCGCACCTTCGAGCGAGATCCCGAGCTGGCTGATCTCGCAGTAGCCGCCCTGCCACTGCATCAGATAGCCGCCGCTCCCTGATTCGGATTCGGCCATGGAGAGCAAGAAGGGTGCGAGCAAAATCGGCTCGATGAGATTGCGTAGTGGCACATCGGGGCACACGCCCAGATCAATGATCGCCGTTCCAACACATATTGGACACAGCATGTCACCGACGCTCTCCCACTTCATCGTGGGCATCAACTCGACCTTGTCCACCCCGTCGCTTCGCGTGAGGAGCCTCGCGACCGCAGCGCCCGCGTCGATGTCGAACTCGGCAAGTCGCATGCTGGCGTAGGCAGCATCCTCGGTCAGACCCCAGCTGTAGCCAGCGCCTCGGAACGCTGTAGCCGTCAGCGAACGAAACTCACCAAAGGAGAAGTTCATGTCCTGACCGGATAGGCCCAAGAATCGAGGTCTATCGTGCTTAACTCGTGAGGGTACGGCGCTCCACGAAACATGTTGATCCGGACCCAACGATCGGAGCGAGGGTCGAAATTGATGGCCCCAAAGAAGCTGAGCTTGGAGCGCAACAGATCAATGGGCAGCATCGTGGCATCGATCGTGTTGTCATAGATCTCCCCGTATGGAGCGTCGATGATGACGGTCAATCGCCGTGCACTGTGACGGTGCTCGGGGTGCACCCTCAGGAGATCAGCAAGAGTTTGATCGTCGGGCCAACTCGAGAGATCGGCATACATCCTCGAGGCATCTCGGCCAGGTTGAAGCGGCTGTTCGTAGTCGGTGATCGGTTCGTCGTGGCGCTCTCCCAAGCGGGGCTCGAGCTTCTCTTC
>CAZHUR010000227.1:0-4853 GCA_964535395.1 uncultured Acidimicrobiales bacterium | reverse complement strand
ACTCTTACGTTGCACAACTTAAGTGTGAACGCGGGATTTGCGCTCAACTAGATGGCTCTCAGCTTGGTACTCATAGAACTAGACTATGAGTTAACCCAGATCGGGAGACTGGTCGTGAGGCTCGTGAAGAGGCAGGCCCTAACGTGTTGTGATGTCTTTAATGAGCCGCCTCCAAGGTCGACGGGTAGATCCAACCGACCGCACCTATGACTACATCGTCGTTGGTGGGGGCAGCGCGGGCTGTGCCCTCGCGAATCGCTTGAGCGCCGACCCGAGCAACGAGGTCCTCGTGCTTGAGGCGGGTCGTATGGACTGGAAGTTTGACGTCTTCATCCACATGCCAGCAGCTCTGACCTACCCCATTGGTAGCCGCTTCTACGACTGGAAGTATGAGAGCGAACCCGAGCCCCACATGGACGGCCGCAAGGTGTATCACGCCCGCGGCAAGGTCCTCGGCGGGTCGAGCAGTATCAACGGCATGATCTTCCAGCGGGGCAACCCAATGGACTACGACAACTGGGCTGCGAAGCCAGGGATGGAGAAGTGGGACTACGCCCACTGCCTTCCCTATTTCAAGCGTATGGAGAACCGCATCACAGGCGGCGACGCCTACCGCGGCGACTCGGGTCCGCTGGAACTCGAGACCGGCCCAGCGAAGAACCCGCTGTTCGAGGCCTGGCTTGAGGCCGGCGAGCAGGCGGGATTTGGTCGAACGAGCGACGTCAACGGGTTTCGCCAAGAGGGTTTTGCCATCTTCGACAAAAATGTTCGCCGCGGTCGGCGTCTCAGCGCCGCCCGGGCGTACCTTCACCCCGTACTCGACCGACCGAACCTGACGCTGTTGACCGGGGCGATGGCGAACAAGATTCTGTTCGAGGGCAATCGAGCAACGGGCGTTGAGTTTCGACGACGCGGCAAGGTCCGGACCGCGAGGTCGCACAACGTGATCAGTTGTGGCGGAGCCTTCAACACCCCTCAGCTTCTGCAGCTCAGCGGCGTTGGTGAACGCGACCTCTTGGAGAGCATGGGGATAGAGGTGGTCGCCGACTTGCGCGGTGTCGGCGAGAATCTCCAAGATCACCTCGAGGTCTACATCCAACACCGATGTTCACAACCCGTGTCGATGCAGCCCTACAACGCAACGTGGCGCATGCCGTTTATCGGGCTCCAGTGGCTCTTTCGTCGAGGCCCTGCTTCCACGAACCATTTCGAAGCGGGAGCGTTTGTCCGAAGCAACGACGACGTCGAGTATCCGAACTTGATGTACCACTTTCTGCCCATCGCCATCCGCTACGACGGGTCGTCCCCGGAAGGCGGGCACGGATATCAGGTCCATGTTGGCCCGATGTACTCCGACGTTCGTGGCACGGTAAAGATCCGAAGTCGTGATCCGCGGATGCACCCGGCCGTGCAGTTCAACTACCTCTCCACGAAGAACGATCAGAAGGAATGGGTCGAGGCAATCCGCACCACGCGACACATCATGAGCCAGCCCGCCTTTTCTCGGTTCGATGGTGGCGAGATCTCGCCCGGACCCGGTGTCGAGAGCGATGAGGAGATTCTCGATTGGATTCGTCGCGACGCCGAGACCGCTCTGCATCCAAGTTGCACGGCGAAGATGGGTCCGCTCACCGATGAGATGGCGGTTGTCGACCCCGACACGATGGCGGTTCACGGAACAGAAGGCCTGTACGTGGTGGACGCCTCGGTCATGCCCGCGGTCAGCAACGGCAACATCTACGCCCCGGTGATGATGATCGCCGAACGTGGCGCCGACATGATTCTTCAACAAGAACAGCTCCCACCAGACATGACTGAGGTCTATCGAAACCCTGATGCTGGCCAGTTCGGCGAAGCCCTGGACGTTCTCTCCTAGAGAGAAATTGATAAAATTTACCACTCTCGGTGGGATATAGAGGTTCCGAGTCTGCAAAACTACGGCGATGCGGGAAGAGCCCTCCAAAAAACCGTGGATCCTCATCTTGGTCGTCATGTCCTTTTTGAGTGCCGCGTTCCTGTCGACCGACGACGCTGTCGAAGCGTCGAGAGACGGCGACGCGTCCCCCGAGAAGACCACGTCTGTAGCACCGCGAACCGAGGTTCTCGCGGCTGAAGTCGAAGTTGTCGACGTGCCCGAAGTTGAGCTCGTGACCTTCGAGACCCGCCAACAAGTCATCGATGCTGGCTGGGCACCTCACGTGACGCTGACCGCCGACGAATCCGAATTTCGATTTCAGTCGAACGGGCTACCTAATCACGAGTTTCCAGACGTGTACTTGAGGCCAGGCGAGCTCGGATTTGGCCAGCCCTTGGAGTGGCGGACACCCTCCGAAGAACTCGTTGTAGCGCCGATCGTCGAGTCGATCGTCGATCAGACGATCACACTCCGGCCCGTTATTGCAGAAGAGCCGTCACCGGCCCCTGAAGGTGTCATTGGGGTCTTGGTCGGTGGAACTCAGATCATCCACGACACCGATGCCAGCGTTGTGGCACGATTCGAAACGCTCGAGACCGGGTTCGTCGACCAGTGCAACGGTCATCCGGCCGCCCTCGATCGCCAAACCGACGTTGTTGGCAACTATCACTATCACGCGGTTCCGCGATGCAGCACCGACGCGGTCGATATCGAGGGTCAGCACTCATCGATCATTGGCGTCATGATCGACGGACTCCCCGTGTACGGATCAAACGATGTCGGAGGCGAGCCCATTTCCACACGTGATCTCGACGAATGCTCCGGCCACTTCGGACCAACTCCGGAGTTTCCCGAAGGCATCTACCACTACCACTTCCTCGATGCGGTTTCGGCAACACCATTCCCGTGCCTCGTCGGAGTAGTCGGTGGCGCTTCGGCCATTGACGAGGGAGAGCCCGCAGGACCGCTGCCTCTCGCCCGCAGTAACAGCTAGCCCGGACCAGGTCTTCGTGGACGCTGCCTTAGCGGCCGTTCACCAACATGTTGGTCATCTCAGATGGGCTCATTGGCTCAGCTAAGAAATAGCCTTGAGCGTGGGTCCACTGGCGGCTGCGGAGCCAATCGAGTTGCATGAGGTTCTCGACCCCGCCAATGATCGTCTCTTGCCCGACGCTCGCGGCTGCAGTCTGGACCATGGTGAGGAACGGATCGTCCTGTCCTTGCTTAATCCGGTCGGCGAAGGAGTGTCCGATCTTGGTCACCTTGATTGGAAGCCCGGCTACCAGGCCGATGGGGGAGAGTCCAAAGCCGAAGTCATCGATCGCTATTCGAACTCCGAGAGCACTCAGTCGTTTGAGGTCGTCGACAAACTTTTCATAGTTCTCACAGACGGAGAAGTCGGCGATCTCGATCGTGAGGTCGGTTGGTCGAACCTCAAAGTTGCGAAGCGTCGCAGCAACAGATGTGACGATGTCAAGGTCGGCTGCGAACTCTGCTCGTGACACGTTGATGTGGATCGGAATCGCCCGACCGATCTTGGCGTTCGTCTTCCACTCCCGATACTGACGACAGGCTTCCTCAAGTGCTTGAGAGCCGACCAGCTCAATCAACCCAGAGGATTCGAGATACGGAATGAAATCTGCAGCTGGGTGTGTCTTTGGTCCTCCGTTGGGCTGCCATCGAAGGAGTCCCTCAACTCCGCTGATCGTGCCGTCGGAGAGATCAAAGATTGGCTGCCACGCCAGGGAGAACTCTTTGTGCCTGACCGCCCGGCGTACCAGCATGTGGTTGCCGAGCTCTAAGTCCGCCGTTTTGCGTTGCGCGGGGTCGAAGATCGTCGCGCGATTTTTACCGCGGTTCTTGGACTCCCTGAGAGCCATCTCCGCATCTTGGAGGAGGAGCGAGGAGCTGTCTTGGCCAACCAGTGGTGCAATGCCGATACTCACGCCGCCGTAGATCTCCGTCCCGTCTACAACGAGTGGTCGCTGCCAACGTTCAAGGATTTGGTCGGCGATCGCGTTGAGTTGCTCGTGGTCCGTTGTTGGAAGCGCCACGACGAACTTGTCGCCGCCGATGCGGAAGAGTCGGACGCCAAAAACCTTGACCAATCTGTTCGAGGCAGCGACGAGGTACTGATCTGCAAGGGCATGGCCGAGCGAGTGACTCACCACATGGAAGTCGTCGAGGTCGATTAACAGCAGAGCCGAGTCGGCGCCCGTGTTGAGCAACTCGGTGACGTGGCTGTGCAGCGCGTCGAGGTTGTGCGCGCCGGTGAGTGGGTCGATTTCAGATGCGGTCGTGATGGAAGGTTCGACGTGTCCTTCGCCTGCTTCGTCCATGGCCACGTGAATGACCCCGATGGCCTCGCCAGCGTCGATGATTGGAGTTCGGACCGTTTTGGTTGTCACGCCGTTCTCTGACTTGAGCGATATCGAGGTCTGCCGAGCATCGAGAACAGCCAGCGACTGCGATATTTCTTTGGTGGCTTTTACAGGGTCGAGCAGGTCATGCGCGGACTTGCCAACGATCATGTCCGAGGACTCGAATCCATGTCGGTCGAGCCACGGCTGGTTCGCACGAATGAATCGGCCGGTGCTGTCAGTCACCCAGGTGCGAGCCTGAATAGTCGCCGTTACCTGCTCGAGAGTCGAGTGATTGCGTAAGACCTTATGAATGCGGTCGACGACGTGAGTCGGGACCCCCGCGCTAGTACTACCTGTAGAAACCGACGGGCTTTGTGTCATTACTCATTTATCGGCAACTGAGAGGTCGGGTTGAGGCCTTTTGGGCTATGCGGTGGGCCATGAGGCCTAAGAGTCAACCTCTAGAAAAGAAATCGGTCCATCAAAGAGACCAATAGGACCGAAACAACCAGGCTGACGAAGATGACCACGAAAGCGAAGCTGGCGAATTTCCAGCGCGATGTGGCTACGTTCTG
>CAZHUR010000226.1:0-4879 GCA_964535395.1 uncultured Acidimicrobiales bacterium | reverse complement strand
CAGACGAGGCAGCGCACCTGATTGGCAAGCTGCTCGTCAACTTCGGCGAGGACAATATCTTGTGGGGCACCGACGCTATTTGGTATGGAACCCCACAAGATCAGATCCAGTTGTTCCGGGCGTTCCAGATCTCTGAGCAGTTCCAAGAGCAATTCGGTTACCCCGCCCTGACCGACGAGATCAAAGCCAAGATCTTCGGTGGAAACGCCGCACGAGTCTTCGGGGTAGACCTACCGCAGGTGGCCTGCGAGATCGACGAAACCGCAATCCTGCAACTGCGCTCCGAGCGCGAGGCAGGCTTTCGAGACACATCGACCAACCACACCCACCCTGAACTCGGTTGGGCTACCTACCAACGCGACTTCGGTAACGCCTAGTCGGTCGCCCACACCTTCGGTAACAAATCGGTACCGGGTCGATCGCCGTGGGCGAGCCCATGGCTGCGCATCATGTCGCTGAAGTCGGGATCCATCCCAACGTCGCGGAAGGCAACGCGCACGTCATCACCCAACCACTTCGATGTGAAGACCCGAAGGTCGGAGCCCTCTTCGAGTAAGCCCGACCCACCGTGCAAGATCCGACTGTTGAACACCACGCAGTCGCCCGGATTCATGTCGAAGCTGACAACACCGAAGCCCTCTCGGTCGGCATCGATGTCGGGGATGTCAGCATCAGCAATCGCCGAGAAGTCACTGCGGTCAACATCACCCTTGGCGTCGGGGTTGAGCACCCCGAAGTCTGGTTGATCAAAGACCACCGCGCCGAGATGTGAACCAGGGACAAACGCGAGCGCGTTCTTTGCCTTCACGGGAACCAAGGGCATCCAGATCGTGCACGTGTCGTGACCGTCGACCGACCAGTACGGCTCGTCTTGATGCCACGGCGTTTGGAACTGAGAGCCCGGCGAGCGCACGAATACCGCGTCGAAGAAGAAATGCACGTCCCGAGAGGAGAGCAATTGGGCGGCAATTTCGGCGGCCGGTGACTCAAAGACGAACCGGCGATACTCGGGACGGTCATGCCACGCCATGGCGTCCCAGAACATCGTTCGCCCAGCCTCGTCGCGGTCCCAGATACGGGCACGACTCGTAGGTTCGGTCACGTGGGCGGTCAATCCGGCATCGAGCAGCTCGATCCACGTGGCATCGAACATCTCCGGGAGCATGACAACGCCATCTTGGCGAAATGTGTCGATTTCAGCATCGGTCAGTTGGCGTTCGGGACGCTCAGCACTCATGTGATCAATTCAACCACGAGCTAAAACACAAACTCCGGCAGATGATGATCGCCGACCAGCAGCGGATCTCGACGGAGCGAGGCGCCTCGCTCGTGGATCTCGGCAACGCTCTGCACTCCGACGAGCCTCATCGCTCGATCGAACTCGGCATGCAAGATGTTGAATGCCCTCGTGAGTCCGTAGTGTCCGCCAGCCCCAAGCCCTGCCGCGGTCACTCGACCGAGGCCTACGGCCTTCATTCCGTGGCTGAGCGCAATCAGTACGTCGCCGCCGTTGCGAACGCCGCCGTCCATGAAGAACTCGAGTTCGCTGTCACCCACGAGCGGCATCTCTTGTTCGAGCATGTGCAGTACCGGAGGCACTCGGTCCTGCTGGCGACCACCGTGGTTAGACCAGATCACACCATCAGCTCCGAGCTCCTCGGCCTTGCGTGCGTCATAGGCGCAGTGCACACCCTTGATCAGTAAGGGCTTGTCGGACCCCCAGGCCTCTTTGACCCAGTCGAGGTCGTCCCACGTAACAGCGGACTCGCCGAGTTGGGTGCCGATATCGGTGTAGGGCATCGGATTGCCGTCGGCGTCGACCACGTTGACGAACTCCATGATCCCGCCCTGCTCGAAGTACTGCTTCAAGAAGCTGAGCCGAGTGATCATCTGTGGGCCAACGGCGAGCCGTCGAGCGGCTAGTGCTGCCATTTCAGTCGGGGACTTTCCAGCGAAGGGCTCGGCCACCTCCATGGGTTTCATGCGTTCGTGTCCGCCGCGTTTTCCCGACACACCGGTGTCGATCGTAAGCAGCAACGCGCCAAAGCCTGCCGCCTTTGCACGAGCGATGGTGCGCAATGCCGTCTCTCGGCCGCCGACGAGGTAGAGCTGAAACCAGTTGTCGCCGGTCGAGGCAGCGGTGACCTCTTCCATCGGGGTTCCCGAAAGCGTCGACAACGCCATAACCGTGCCGAACTCACCAGCAACCTGGGAGGCAACGGCGTCTCCCTTTGGCTCGAGCGTGTTGAGGCTGCCGACCGGTGAGATGTACCAGGGCACGTCCATGTCGAAGCCGAGCGCTGAGGTCGACATGTCGATCGACTCAAACTTCTGCGCACCATACGCGGTGGTCATGGCTTGTTGGAAGGCCACCACGTTGCCTCGGGCCGTCGACTCGGAGTCGGCTGCGCCGCGGAAGTACTCAAAGGCGATCGGAGGAATTCGTCGACTTGCCAGCTTCCAAAGATCGGCGGTCGTTAACGCGTCGTCGATCTTTTGTTCCCTACGTTGGCTCATGTTCTTCTCTCTGCCGAGACCCGTTTTTTGAAGATAGTGATGTATTGAAGATAGTTCAGGGTGAGAAAAAAGCTATTGCTGTTCTCGACCTTGGGAACGGGAACGATCCTGCTGTTCTTGGTACAGCTGATATGGGTCATAGAGCGTGCCGACGGCGTCGCGCAGCAGGTCGGCCTCCCCCATTCGAACGGACACGTCGTCGACCTCGGCACCGGGTCGAGCGAGGTTCGACGCAAATATGCCCGCCGCGCTCGCGGGAAGGAAGTCTTCGTAGGTGATCGGCACCATCTGCGTCTCGCCGTCGACTTCAACGAACTCGACATAGATGTCGCCGGCCTCGTACAACCCTTCGACCGTGTTGGTGAAGACGTCCTCAAGTTGACGCTCAGAGGAGACAGCCTCGTCCAGCTTTGCCCGACCTTGCGGCGTGAGCGCGATGCCACGTTGTTCGACCTCACCGAAGCGAACCCGAACCGGGCCCGTGACAGCGTTGCCGTCGGCCTGGGTGAACGTGCGTTGCTCATCGAGTGCGCGAAACGAAGTCTGACGAAGCAACAGGTCGGGGCCGTTCCACGCCGGCGGGCCCTGGATGCGGTCGATCATCTCGATGCCTTCCTCCCCCATCAGCTTGTGAAGCGCATCGATGTCGAGCACTCGAGGCGTGAGGTGGTTGATGTGTGTGCTCGCTGCTGCCGCAATATCGGAGGCGACGGTAGACACGGCGTCGAGTTGTTCGAACCAGGCCAAGTCGATTGGGGTCTGATCCAACCGGAGCGCATCGACGGTACGTTCAACAAATCGCTGTGCATCACCAACCCCGCCGCTCTGTTCGGCTTGTTCGATCATCGCGGTCAGCTCGGCGCTGAACAGCTCACGACCGGTCAAGCGCTCTTCGAGTTCCTTTTGAAGCTCGGGAGAGAAGAACCGCTCATCATTGGAAACCAGGGTCGAGGTGAACATGCGGAACGGACTCGCTGCTAGGTCGCCAGCGGTGATTGGTCGGAACGCGGTCGATACCACTGGAAGTGGGGTCGGGCTGGACCGCAGGTCGTAGTAGCCAACCGCGCACATGCCGTAGAGCGCGAACAATCGAGCGACCTGACTCAGTTCAGCAAAGCTTGCCACACGTATTGCACCGTGCCGCTCGCCACCCAGCCGGTCGCTGTCACGATGACCTGAGCCAACGCTGTCGTTCACTCGATGCGTGGCGTCGACGAGATGGCCGTAGGCCGGCACCTCCTCGGCGTACATCTGCGAAAGCGCGTCTGCGAGCGCTGCTCGCAGTTCGTTAGGACTGGCCTCTAGGCCAGCGGAGGTTGCCATCAGGCCAGCGTAACTGACCATCAGGCCAGCGAAGAGTAGCCCGGGGCCAGCGAAAACAGAGCGCCGTTACCGCGCCATCACCGACAGGGTGGCCAGCACTCGGTTCGCACGGTTGTAGCCCGCTGAGACGGGTACGAACTCACCACCGGTGTCGAGAACAAGAAATGGGAACCCGAGTGCACCGAGCTTTCGCGCCAACGCCATGTCAGCTGCGAATGGTGCCGGATCGGCAAGCGCCAGCTGAAAGGCCTCGATGTCGATGTCGAAGTCGACGGCGAGTTCGGTGACGACTTCGGGCTTCACAAGGTCTCGGTTCTCGGCGTAGAACGCGACCTGGAGCACATCGAAATACTCGAGCGCACGCTCGGGCAGCTGATCTCTAAACGCAATCACCGCTCGACCCGACATCTCGGTGTCGTAGGTCCACTCGGGCCAGTCGATGAGGTCGAAGGAAACCGGCCTCCCGGAGATCTCCGAAACACGAGCCCATGTTTCGTCCAGATAGGAGCGCATCTGGTCGTCGAGCGGAACGACACTGTCCCCGGTGAAGAGACCCCCCATGATGATCCGCACGTCGAGGCCAGTCTCGGCGATTATCCGATCGAGTTCGGGGCCAAAGGCGTAGCACCACGAGCACATTGGATCGGCGACGTGGATAAGGGAAGGCTTCGACATAGTTCTGCAGCATGCGCTATAGAAGTGCAGTCGTCAAACTAGCGAGCCCATATTTGACGAGACGGATCTATTCATATTGCAACTCAATGATGATCAATATGTTTAATCTATGTGCATATGTTGCACAATATTTATCTTTTCGTTTCAATGCGCTCACCGTACCGTGTGAAGCACACGAAGAAGGATGGAACACATGGTCGCGTTCGTAGACGTAGAAAACACTGCACGATGGGCACGCACAGTTGGCTTCGAAACCATCGCCACCGGGTTGGTCAACTACCTCGAAGATGACTTCCGCCGCTGGGAACAGTTCGATAAGTGCCCACGGGTCGCCAGCCACTCCACCTTCGGGGTGATCGAGCTG
>CAZHUR010000225.1:3055-4879 GCA_964535395.1 uncultured Acidimicrobiales bacterium | reverse complement strand
CGCGATGGCACAGCGACGAGTCCTTGAACCGCAAACACAAGCCCAGCGCGCTCGATGGAGAACCCGACGGACTCTTCGGCGAATAGTGGAAGAAACCGTCCGAACCCGCCGCCCACGAAACCCATCAACAGCCCAAATACGGCCACTTGGGTGACGAACATGGGCAGCTTGCGCTGCGGTGACGCATCCGACCGACCTTCCGGGGCCTCGACCTCCTTGCCAGGAACGACCCCAAGCCCTAGTAAAAGCGCGAAGGCGGCAATGCCGTATACCCACATTGCCGACCGCCATCCAAAGCTGGCACTCATGAGCGGCGTAGTGAAACCGGCAACCGCAACACCGGCCTGCACACCTGACTGCTTGATACCCGTGCTGACTCCGCGCTTGGCTTCTTTGACAGCGACCGAGATTGCTTTGTTGGTCGCAGGGTTCCCAGCTCCCTGGGCCACCCCACCGACCGCGGCGCCGACGAGGAGCATGGCAAAGCTCGACCCGAGGGCGAGTATGACTGCGCTGGCGCCTGAAAAGACCAATGTCAGCCCCACCGAGTTTCGGCCACCGATCGAGTCGGCCATCTTTCCGAACTGGGGAGCAATGAGCGCCCCGACCCCGGTGTTGACCGCAGCGAGCACACCCAGCTCAAACTTCGAAACACCGAACTCGTCCTGCAACTCCGATGCCACGACAGCCAACGCAAAAAACGGCACGGTCGACACGGCCATGGTCGCTAGCATCAGCAGCGATAGTCGAAGCGTCAGTGAGTCCACCAAGGAACCCTATGGCGTGTGTGCCACAGCGGCGCGTCACGCGTTGGGGACAGGCCCCGCTGGGGCGTGGGTTGTTAGTTGATATCGAGGTCGTGGCCGGCGTTGGTTGCCGGGGCTGGCAGTGCTGGCAGGTCGAGCAGGTCGAGGCCAAGGTTTGCTGCGTCGTGGTTGCGGATTGGCTGGACGCCATCTCGGTCAGGGCGCGTGTTGCCTGGGTCTGCAAATGCCCCGTCGCCTTGGTTGAGGGCGTACAGATCAGCGCCTGGCTCAGCGTCCGGGCCGTTGACGATAAACGGGATCGTAAAGACTTGCTGGTTTCCCGGCGCATCGTGAAAGACCGCACCGTCGGCTCCGCCATGGTCTGATGTGAGAATGATCGTGGTGCTATCGAGCAGTCCGTTCGCTTCGAGGTCATCGATGATCTCGCCCACGATCCCATCGCTCACGGTCACGGCATCTTGGTAGCCGGCGCTACCGAAACCAAACTCGTGTCCTGCTGAATCGGGGAAGCGAATGTGGAAGAACGCATACGTTGGGCGGTTTTGGCTCGCCACCACGTTGGCGATGAACGGGTCGACAGCGTCGAGTGGGTTCATCCGTTCGTACACGTCGAGTGAGTCTTCGTAGGTTCGGCCGATGTAGTCGAACTTCTCCTTGCCGGCATAGAGGATCGTCTCACCACCCGCAGCATCGACGATGTCGAACACCGACGGCACTTCGAAGCCGACCACATCGTCGATCGTGTTGCCAGGGTCTTCATTGAAGTTGGTTCGATGTCCGCCATCGCCCCACACGAAACGGCCGGTCAACTGCGTGACGTGGTTGGGGAGTGTTCGCGTTTCGGCCGGGTCGGTGCGGGCGTTCAGCGTCGAGGCGCCGGTGGCAGCGAGCTCGGAGATGTTTGGCGAAATTACCGGGGTCACAAAGTCGCTGCGCAACCCGTCGACGCTGATGTGAACAACGCGTTCTGTGTCATCTAGCTCCGGTGCTGGTTCAGGCTCGGGCGTTGGAGCAGGGGTCGGCTCTGGCTCGGGCGTTGGATCAGGAACCGGTGTTG
>CAZHUR010000225.1:0-2955 GCA_964535395.1 uncultured Acidimicrobiales bacterium | reverse complement strand
GGCGTTGGAGCAGGGGTCGGCTCTGGCTCGGGCGTTGGATCAGGAACCGGTGTTGGCTCTGGCTCGGGCGTTGGATCGGGCGTCGGCTCCGGTTCTGGCTCGGGCGTGGGTACCGGTGTTGGTTCCGGCTCGGGAGTCGGCTCCGGAGTGGTACTCGCGCAGTCGATGTCTTGGATCAGCCCTTCCGGGCGCGTGCGGACGGTGTATTCGGCTCCGGCGGGACCGTTCTCGTCGGTGAAGGTGGTCGACCCGGCCATGAGTGTGGCCAGCCAGCTGCCGTCGCGGCGCAGGTTGATTTCCCCGGTGCCTGCGTCGAATACGAGTTGGGCAGTCCCGACGGTCTCGATGACGATGCATCCACCCTCGGTCGGAGTTGGAAGCGTCGGGCCAGCAGTACAGTTCGCGTCTTGGAGGACACCATTTGGGCGCGTCCGGACCGTGTACTCAGCTCCGCCTGGCGCGTTGACATCTGTGAATTGGGTTGAACCGGCCATAAGGCTGGCCAGCCAGGCTCCGTTGCGTCGGATGTTGATACGGCTGGTGCTTCCCTCGAAGGTGATCTCGGCCCGACCCTGCTCCTCGACCACGGAACACTCGGTGATCTGGGCAAAACTTGGAGTTGCGGCAAGTGCTGGGAATACCAGCACTGCCGCAACCAAGCTAACTACTAACCAAACTGAATTCCGCCGAAGAGAATTGCTCCGTGTCATGGGCCAGACCTTATTAGCCGAGCCCACTCAGAGCTCTACTCGGCGAGTGGAATGATGCTTTGCGTCGAGTAGTTCTCCAGAGCTGGCGGTGTGAGCACACCGGCCACATCCTGTTCGATGTAATCGATGAAGATCTGTGCGTACTCGAGGAGGGTGTCCTCGAGTCGACCGTCTTCAGCGACCGCTTCGAAGGTGAAGTAGCCGTCGCCACCGCCGGCGGTGAAGCTGTTTGTCGCAACGGTGAAGGTCCCTGCCGGATCGAGCGGCACGAACGCACCGTCGACGAGGACCTCGATGTTGGACAAGCGTTCACCCGCGGCAGCGTTCAGGTCTACGTCCCATCGGATGCCAGCACCGTATGGGTACGCACCGGTCGAACCGTCCGGGTCGATCGCAAAGTCGATCGCCTCTTCAAGAACGGCCTGCACTTCTTCGCCGGTCATTTCGAGGTTGACGATCGTGTTGGCGAACGGCAACAGTTCGAACACGTCGGCGATCGTGATGTCGCCCTCAGGAATGTCGATGCGGATGCCGCCCGAGTTCTGGATCGCGATGTCAGCTTCGAACGAGCGAGCCAAGAAGGCGTCGGTCACGAGTTGCTGAATGTCGCCGCCGTTGACTGCGGTGTCGGCAACATCACAGATGGCGCTTCGGCCCTGACCAGGAATCCGCTCAAGGCAAAGGTCGGCGGTGGCCGAACCAATGACCTGCAGCTGGAGCTCCTCAACCTGTCCGGAGAACCCGTCGAGAACGGCCTGAGCGTCGGCGTCTGGAGTGACGATCGACAGCTCTGGTCGCGCTTCGACAAATGCGATGACCTCATCGCGAGCCTCGCCGGTGAGTTCTTCACGGTCGGCATCCTCGGCTGGTTCACGCTGGAACGAGTCGGCGAGAAGGAGGTGTGGTGTTCCTTCACATCCAGTGACGACACCGTCGGCATCGAAGCTCACGTTGAGTTCGCCAACAATCGAGCTGAACTGCCAAGCCTGCACAACACACACCGTGTTGCCATCGGCGTCGGTCGTCCGCTGCGGGTACTCACCAACGCTGTTCAACCCGAGGTCGTCGAAGTTGCCGAGCAGTGAGTGACTGTCACCACCAACAATGACGTCGACGCCGCTTACCTGCGACGCGAGGTCGAGGTCGTTGTCGAGCTGGATGTGGGTGACGAGAACGATCTTGTTCACGCCCGCTTCGGTCAGGAGGTCGACCTGAGCCTGAGCGGTTTCGATCTCATCGAGGAACTCGGTGGTGTCGAGCGGGCTCGAAGAGTTCTGGGTCTTACCAGCAATGTCGATACCGACGTAGCCAACCTCTTGGCCGTCCTCATATTCGATGACCACGTTGTCGTCAAAGATGGTGTCTCCGTCTGGAGCGAGGGGCGTGCCAGCCGCCGGAACAACGTTTGCTGCCAGCGTTGAAGTCGTGCAGCTGTCGGATCCGTTGAGGTGACCGAGGAAGTCGGCCAGTCCCTGATCTCCGTTGTCGAACTCGTGGTTGCCGAGCGCAAAGATGTCGAAACATGCTTCGTTCATGAGCGCCGCATCTGCTTCGCCCTCGAAGAGGCTAAAGAACAACGTGCCGGTGATTGCATCACCAGCGTGAATTTTCACAACTTCGCCGGAGGCCTCGGCTGCGAGTTCGTCGATCTTGGCAACAACGCTTGGGAAGCCGCCGATCTCTACGCGCGTCTCTCCGCCTGGCAGTTCGAGATCTCCCGAGTCGCTTTCAAGGTGGCTGTGGTGATCGTTGATGTGAAGGATCGTGAGATCGAATGGAGCGCCAGCCGGCGCTTCTTCGGCCGGAGGGTCTTCAGCCGCCGGATCGTCAGCTGGTGGATCAGCTGGGGCTGGGCCATCGGCCGCACCGTCGTCGGTGCCGGCGCCGACCGAGTTGTCACCCTCATCGTCGCGCACATCGTCGGTGCCGTTGCCAGGCCACAGCGTGTCGTCGCCCGCATTTCCTTCGAGCACGTCGTTACCGTTTTCGCCGAGGATGATGTCGTCGCCAGCAGCGCCGCGCAGGATGTCGTCACCATTGCCTCCGAAGATGACATCGTCACCGTCGCCACCTTGAATGTCGTCGTTGTCGTTGCCGCCTTCGATGCGATCGTCGCCAGCGCCGCCGAGGATGATGTCATCACCGGAGTGGCCACAGATGATGTCGTTACCGCCGCGGCCGTCGATGGCGTCGTCACCAAGGCTGCCCACGATTACGTCGTCGCCGTCGGTGCCAACGGTCAGAA
>CAZHUR010000224.1:3398-4899 GCA_964535395.1 uncultured Acidimicrobiales bacterium | reverse complement strand
CGCTAGCATTCTTCTAGTGAGCAACGAGCCGAAGACACTCAGCGAGAAAGTGTGGGACAACCACGTCGTTAGCAGCGAAGAAGGTCAACCAGATCTTCTGTATATCGACCTACACCTCGTCCACGAGGTGACCTCACCACAGGCCTTTGATGGCCTCCGTCAGTCGGGTCGCGGCGTGCGTCGCCCCGACCTCACGATCTCGACCGAAGACCACAACGTGCCCACCGAGGACATCGACAAGCCAATCGCCGACGAGATTTCGGCAAAGCAGGTGGACACGCTGCGCACGAACACCTCCGAGTTCGGTATCACGCACTACCCAATGGGTGATATCAACCAAGGCATCGTCCACGTCATTGGCCCAGAGCAAGGCCTCACCCAGCCCGGCATGACCATCGTGTGCGGCGATAGTCATACGAGCACGCACGGCGCATTTGGTGCCCTCGCTTTCGGCATTGGCACGAGCGAGGTCGAACACGTACTCGCCACCCAGACCCTTCTCCAGCCTCCGCAAGAAACCATGTCGATCACCGTCGATGGCGAACTGCCAGCAGGCTCCACTGCCAAAGACGTTGTTCTGGCGATTCTCGGCGAGTGTGACACGGGCGGCGGCATCGGCGCCATTGCAGAGTTCCGTGGCCCGGTCATCGAAGCTCTTTCGATGGAAGGTCGCATGACCATCTGCAACATGTCGATCGAGTTCGGCGCCAAGGCGGGCATGATCGCCCCCGACGACGTGACCTATGCCTATCTCGAGGGACGGCCGAAGGCTCCGAAGGGGGCCGACTGGGAAGCAGCCCTCGACTACTGGCAGACCCTGCGCACCGACGACGACGCAACCTTCGATCGTGAGGTTGTGCTCGACGGTAAGAACATCACACCGCACGTCACTTGGGGCACCAATCCAGGCCAGGTGATCAAGCTGACCGACTCGGTTCCTTCACCCGACATGTTCGACGACGACGTCGCCCGCGAAGCTGCTTCACGGGCGCTTGAGTACATGGGCCTGTCCGCCGGCACTCCAATGCGCGAGGTACCTGTCGACACGGTCTTTATTGGAAGCTGCACAAACAGCCGCATCGAAGATCTTCGGGAAGCCGCAGCGGTTGCTGAGGGACGTCACGTCAAGAGCGGCATGCGTACCCTGGTCGTGCCAGGCTCTGGTCACGTTAAGGCTCAGGCCGAAGCTGAGGGCCTCGACAAGATTTTCCGAGCCGCCGGTTTCGACTGGCGTGAACCGGGCTGTTCAATGTGTTTGGCAATGAACCCAGATCGACTCACCGAGGGAGAACGCTCAGCTTCTACCTCAAACCGAAACTTCGAGGGCCGTCAAGGCCGTGGCGGGCGCACACACCTTGTATCCCCAGCGGTCGCTGCAGCAACCGCAATCGCTGGAACGTTTGCTACCCCGGAGGATTTATAGCCATGAGCATCACACCTAGCTATGTGGGGATCCGAGCGGAAGTCTCGGAACAACACATGAGCACTGAACCTAGCTATG
>CAZHUR010000224.1:0-3298 GCA_964535395.1 uncultured Acidimicrobiales bacterium | reverse complement strand
CATGAGCACTGAACCTAGCTATGTGGGGATCCGAGCGGAAGTCTCGGAACAACAATGAAGCCGGTACATATTGTTCAGGGCACGGCTGTGCCGCTTGATCGTAGCGATATCGACACCGACCAGATCATTCCGTCAGATTGGCTCAAGCGCGTCGAGCGTACCGGCTTTGACAAGGGTCTCTTTTCCGAATGGCGAGACGACCCAGACTTTGTGATGAACCAGGAGCAGTACAGCGGCGCCAACATTTTGGTCGGTGGCCCAAACTTCGGCACTGGCTCAAGTCGCGAACACGCTGTGTGGGCGATTCAACAGTATGGCTTTGAGGCGGTGATCTCTCCCTTGTTCGGCCCGATCTTCCGAAATAACAGCACGAAGAACGGGCTCGTCGCTGTGCAGGTCACGCCCGAAGTTGGCGAACGACTGATGCGGGCGATCGAAGCAGACCCAACGACCGAACTCGTCGTCGATGTAAAACGTCGAACCCTCGAAGTGCCTTCGCTCGACCTCGAGGTCGACTTCGAGTTGAGCGATTCGGTCCAGCACCGCTTCCTCAATGGCCTTGACGACATTGGCCTGACTCTCCAACACACCGACGACATCGATGCTTTCGAAGGTTCCCGCCCAACATTCAAACCAACGACGGTTTAACCCCTTGACCACACAATCGACACCCCCCACAGCGATCTCCCAAGCAGCGCTGCACATCCCAACCACCGCCGAGGTAAAAGCAGCGATTCCCGCGCACTGCTTTGAGCGCAAGTTCTCGACATCGTTGAAACATGCGGCGATCTCGGTTGCACTGACCGTTGGTATTGGCCTGCTGGCGTTGACGTTCATCCCGCTTACGTGGGTGTGGCTGCCCGTATGGCTGCTCTATGGCTACGTAAACGGCACTGTCGCAGTTGGAGTTTGGGTTGCCGCCCACGAGTGCGGACATAGAGCTTTCGCTCCCTCCCTCAAGGCACAAGACACCGTCGGCTTCATCCTGCACTCAGCGCTACTGGTCCCCTACTTCTCGTGGCAGCGCAGTCATGCAATCCACCATGGCAAGACCAATCATCTCACCGAGGGCGAAACGCACGTACCTAAGATGATCGACACGGCTAAAGGCGACCGGGCAATGAAGGCCAACAAGCGCTTCGGACCAAAGATCCACGGCGCCTTCACCATCGTGTCGCGACTCGGCATTGGCTGGCCGCTCTACCTTCTCATTGGAGCGACCGGTGGTTCGATCCGCGGGATCACCAACCACTTCTGGCCCGCTCGCCCATTTAGCGATGCGCTCTTCCCGAACCGCTGGAAGGCAAAGGTTCGCTGGAGCGCTCTTGGTGTTCTAGTCACCGTCGGGCTGTTGGTCTGGTGGGCAATGGCTACAAGCGTGGCCCAAGTCCTTGCCGTGTATGTCCTGCCCTACATGGTCGTGAATGCCTGGCTCGTCACCTACACATGGCTCCAACACACCGACCACGACGTGCCCCATTACGACGAGGACGAGTGGTCGTTCATTCGCGGTGCATTCTGTTCAGTCGACCGCCCATATGGACCAATCGTCGACTTTCTCCATCATCGAATCGGCACGACACACGTCGCTCATCATCTCGATGCGAAGATCCCGCATTATCACGCTCGGGAAGCAACGGAGGCGATCAAAAAGGCCTTCCCTGACCTCTACCGGTACAACCCGGCACCCATCCGTTGGGCACTGTGGGATGTCGCAAAGAACTGCCACGTCGTTGCGCCGAGTAAAGACGGATGGATGTTTACCACGGGCGACTCGCCCAAGGTTTCAAAGAACCTCGAACAAGCGGCCTAAAATCTAGCCCTCTTCGGGTGTACTGGATTCGTCCTCTTCAGCTGTACTGGATTCGCCGTCTGCGGGCTCGAAGCGCAGGCTTGCCGAGTTCATGCAGTAGCGGGCGTTCGATGGCGTGGTGCCGTCGGCGAACACGTGGCCGAGGTGGGCTCCACAGCTTGCACAGAGGTTCTCTGTGCGCTTGATCAGGAGCTTGCGGTCGGACTTGTTTTCGATCTTGTCGGGAGAAACCGGTGCGTAAAAGCTGGGCCAACCGGTTCCGCTGTCGTACTTGGTGTCGCTGGAGAACAGGACCTCATCGCAGACGACACAATGGTACTCACCATCATCTTTGTTGTCATGGTACGCATTCGTGTAAGGCCGTTCCGTGCCAGCCTTTTGGGTGACGTAGTACTGCTCTTTCGTGAGGCGCTCCTTGAGCTCTTCTTTGGAAAAGTTTTTCGTTGCCATACTCGAAACAACCCTGCTGTCTCGTCCGCTCATTCCAAACCAACGGGTTTTCGAAAAGTTGAAGTCAGCTACTCGCCGCGATCCACGGTGAGGGCCTCGCCGATCTCAACCTCGATCGGTGCCTCGGGTGCAACGTCTGGAGGCTCTTCGAGCTCGATCTGCGGAATCGGATTGCCCTCGAGATCTCGTTCTTCTTCTGGAGCGCCGCCGGTGAGGACGATTGCGAAGATCACAAAGAGCGCTACGAGACTGACGCCTGCGATCGCCTCCGGCCCGAGAAGCGCAGCCCAGGCCTTGGCCTCGTCTGCGTCGGTCCGTACTTTGGTCGGCCCAGGGGCTGGAACGGTGGAAGGGTCTAGCTGAATGACTTCCACCGAGTCGGCAATGACCCGAGGCTCGTCGATGATCTCGATGTCATCAACGACGGTTGGCCCGTCATCGACGACTACCTCATTTTCATCCCTACGATCGGGAGTGGGTGTTGGTGTCCATGCCATGAGCAGAACCTCTCTCTGCCTTGACTACTGATCGCGAGTTAGATCTGCTGCTGCTTGCTCGAAGAACCCCGACAATGTGTACCGATCTACGTGACGCTCGCGAAGGGTTGCATCGACGTTCTCGATCTGTTCTTTCAGTTCCATCTGAGCCGAACCGATCTGGTGGCGAATCTCCACCGACTGCTGCTCGACTTCGTTGCGCAAATCGATTTGTACCTCTTGGCGGTCCGCTGCCTCCTGTTCGATTCGCTTGTCGATCTCTGTCAGGCGACGATCGATCGCTGCGGTCATTGTCTCGAGAGCGGCCATGAGCTCACTCTCCACCCGTTCGACCCGCTCGATCATTTCTCGAGAGTGTTGCCCCATGAGGAGGGTTCGGATCTGGCCAATTTCGCCACTTCCGAAGTCGTCACCAGCTGTTCCTGGGAGGTGGATTTCAAGATCTTCGTCCACCTGCTGAGTCTTCTTTTTTGCCACGTTGCTGCTCCATTACTATGTAGGCCGTTTGGACCACGTACATAGTCAGATCGACCTAACT
>CAZHUR010000223.1:0-4909 GCA_964535395.1 uncultured Acidimicrobiales bacterium | reverse complement strand
ATGACCACCCTGCTCAACGGATTGCAGGACTCCGGTGGCCGCTACGGCGTCGAGTCAATGTGCGTCGGCGGCGGGCAGGGCATGGCGATGGTCGTCGAGCGTCTCGACTAACCCGCTCTCTCCAAAATTCCTGCATCTACCCACACTAGTTGTGGGCTGATGCAGGAATTTTGCGTTTTGGCGAGCTGTTAAGGTGCCCACCTTTCGCGTTGGAAGGCCAGCGCACTAGTCTCGGCACATGACTGACGTTCCACAAGGGCACCTATATCTCGGCGGGGTACTCGATTCATCTTCTGGCGAACGAACGGGCGATCCCGTTCATCTCGAAGCCAGCGATCTCACGACACACGGCGTAATCGTCGGCATGACAGGTTCGGGCAAAACCGGCCTGAGCGTGATCATGCTCGAAGAGGCCCTGTTGTCTGGGATTCCGACGATCATCATCGACCCGAAGGGCGACATGGGCAACCTGTTGTTGACCTTCCCCGATCTCGATGCGGCATCGTTCGAACCGTGGGTGAATCCCGCAGACGCTGAGCGAGACGGCATCTCGGTGGGCGAACACGCGGCCAAGACCGCCGAGTTTTGGAAGAACGGCCTCGCAGGTTCGGGCATCACCCCCGACCGCATTAAAAAGCTTCGCGATACCGCCGACTTCACGATCTACACCCCCGGCTCGAACAGTGGTGTGGGCCTTGACATCATCGGCGACCTCTCGGCGCCCGAGGGAGCCGACTCCGAGGCCCTGGCCGACGAGGTCGAAGGTCTGGTGTCATCGCTGCTCGCACTGGTCGATATCGACTCCGATCCCCTCACCGGCCGTGAGCACATCTTGTTGTCGAACCTCGTGCATCGTGCTTGGAGCGAGGGTAAAGACCTCGATCTAGCCAGCCTGTTGGGCCAGATCCAGAACCCACCAATGCGCAAGCTCGGCGTACTCGATCTCGACAGCTTCTACCCGGCCAAGGACCGCACAGCGCTCGTCATGAAGCTGAACGGACTCCTGGCCTCCCCCGCCTTTGCCGCATGGATGGAGGGTGAGCCTCTCGACATTGACGCAATGCTCTCGAACGGCCCACGCGCTTCGGTCATCTCGATCGCTCACCTGTCAGATCAGGAACGACAATTCGTCGTGACCCTGATCCTGTCGAAGGTGGTGACCTGGATGCGAAAGCAAGCCGGCACTCCAGAGTTGCGAGCTCTCGTCTACATGGACGAGGTGTTCGGGTATGTGCCCCCAACGGCCAACCCACCGTCGAAAAAGCCCATCCTCACGATCCTCAAGCAGGCTCGTGCGTTCGGTGTGGGCTTGGTGCTCGCCACGCAAAACCCGGTCGACGTCGACTACAAGGCGCTGTCCAACGCTGGCACGTGGATGGTCGGCCGGCTGCAGACCGAGCGAGACAAGGATCGTCTGCTCGAGGGAATCACCGCGTCGAGTGGCGGCGAGAACAAGTCACAGCTGTCGAACATGATCTCCTCGCTCGACAAGCGACAGTTCTTGTTACATCAGACCCGCGCTGCTGAGCCACGTATGTTTGGCACGCGTTGGGCAATGAGTTACCTCCCTGGCCCACTGACCCGCACCCAAATCGGCCAACTCATGGAAACCAGAAAAGCCTCGATGGGAACGGGAGCGACGAGTAGCGAGCCCGCCGCAGCGGGTGCAGCGGGGGCGAATTCGGGCGTTGCCGATGCGAGCCCCGCGCGCGCAATACGGGATGATGAGAGCGAGTTTGCGCCCGATGTGAGTGAAAAGGTGCAGGTTCGTTATGTCGACCCGGCATCGCCATGGCTTGGTGAGGTGGGAGGCGACCCCGAAGGAAAGCGCCTTGTCGCAGGCGTAGCAACCCGCGTCAACATGTTGTTCGACGACACCAAGGCCGATCTTCGCCATGAGGTGGAATGGGAAGCTGTGATCTTGCCAATCGACGATGAGATCGACGTCGACGATGCGATCGAAGTCGACTTCGATGATCGTGATTTCCGTAAGGAGCCCGTATCCGAAGGATCGGTCTACGTGCTACCGGATGCCAAGATTCACACGGCGACTCTCTTCACCAAGGCGCAGACCCAGCTGAAGGACAAGCTCTATCGTAATGAAGAGCTCACCTTGATGGTGAACAAGGAGCTGAAGCTCACTTCACGGGTCGGCGAGTCGGCCGAAGACTTTGAGCAGCGCTGCAACGCTGCCGCTAGCGAACGCGCAGACGAAGACGTGGCGAAGCTGCGGAAATCGCTCGAGACCAAGATGGATCGCATCAACGCGGCCATCGAAAAGAGCGAGGACCGCATTCGCGAACTCGAGGCCGATGTCGACTCGCGCGGCAAGGAACAGATGCTCGATATGGCTGGCTCAGTTCTCGGCGGTCTGCTCGGTGGGCGACGCTCTACCCGCAGCATTCTCGGCGCCGGCCGACGAGCCTCTTCAAAGAGCCGGACGAAGGGCAATGCCGAAGAGCGTTTGCGCACCGCGGAGAATCGTCTCGAAGAGAACGCTGACAAACTCGAGGACCTCGAGACCGAACTAACCGACAGTCTTTGGGAGATCCAATCCGATTGGGACGAGAAAGCCAAAGAGATCGAGACGCTACAGGTGCCCCTCGAGAAAACCGATATTTCGATCGACGACTTCATGCTCGTGTGGGTGCCGACTAGTGATTAGCGACCAGCTCAAAAATCAATAGTGATGTACCGTGCTTATCTGTGGGGGCCATTCGGCCCCTTCCAGGAAGACGGAGCGGGTCGTACCGTTGCAATTGCGGCACAAGAATTGCAACACACGACGAGAACCAACGAGAGTCATGTCCACGACAGAGAACCTCACTGAGGTAACCAAAGAAGACGCAGCGGTGATCCTTCACCCTGCCTCTGGCGTTTTCGATGATTCATCTCAGAAGAAACCGAATTTCAACGCCCGGAAGGCGGCGGTCTTTGTCGCTGACCTCAACGCGATTGGTTTGGCACTGCTGGCAGCTACGTCGTTGCACCAGGTCATCCGTCCTCAAGATCCGGTAGGCGCTGATACCTACTTCTGGTTCTTCCTCTTAACGTTCCCGGTCTGGCCTCTCGTCTTCACTCGCCAGCTGCTCTATCGGTCGCGCCACATTTCTCGCAGCGCCGACGAAGCTCAACGAGTCTTCAAAGCAATCTCGTACGGATTCCTCACGCTCTTTGCTCTCTCGATCTTCAGCCAGGTCGTGTTCTCCCGTGCACTTGCCTTGCAGGCCTATACGATCATGCTCCTCTTCGTGGGTATCGAACGTTCGATCACTCGCTATCTCTTCAAGAAGGCCCGTGTAAACGGTGAGAACCTTCGAAACGTACTGATCATCGGCAAGAACACCGAAGGTGCCTTTGTTCGAGACATGCTCGATCGCGACGCTTCCCATGGTTACCGAGTGCTCGGTTACCTAGAAGACCAGCTTCCTGGTGGACTCGACGGCCTTGCCGACTCGGCCATGGCTCTGGCCGCTATCAAGGCTGCAAATGCTGGCGGTGTCATCGTGGCTGCGACCGGTATCGACGTTGGTACTAGCAACCAACTCATCCGCACGCTCACGGAGAACGATGTACACGTCGAGCTCTCCTCGACCTTGTGTGACATTGCATCGGACCGTCTCACAATTCGGCCTCTCGGCCGCTTCCCAATGGTCTATATCGAACCTGTTCAGCGCAATGGTTGGCGTGCGCTCGCAAAGCAATTCTTCGACTACGTTCTCGGCGCGATTCTCTTCTTGGGAACCGCCCCGATCCTGCTCGGTGCAATGATCGGCATCAAAGCGACAAGCCCCGGCCCGATCTTCTTCAAGCAAGTTCGTGTCGGCCGTGACGGCGAAGAGTTCGAGGTGTACAAGCTCCGCACGATGGTGATCGACGCCGAAGCACAGCTCGACAATGTTCGTCACCTGAACGAAGCGAAGGGTCCGATCTTCAAGATCAAAGAAGACCCTCGCATCACCAAGATCGGCAAGATCCTGCGCAAGACGTCAATCGACGAACTTCCACAGTTCATCAATGTCCTCCGGGGCGAGATGAGCATCGTTGGACCTCGCCCTGCGCTGCCATCAGAAGTTGAACAATGGCAGCCAGTTCTGCGCAACCGACTTCGAGTCCAGCCCGGTATCACCGGCATGTGGCAGGTTGGCGGCCGTCTCGATGGTGAAGGCGATAGCGACGACTACGGCCAACTCGACCTCTACTACGTCGACAACTGGACCCTCGTCACAGACCTAACAATCATCCTTCGCACGGTCCCTGCAGTCCTTCTCCAAAAGGGCTCCTACTAACCATTCTCTCTAAAATTCCTGCATCTGCCTACAGCCAATGTGGGTAGATGCAGGAATTTTGTGTGTCTCACCCCATGGGCAGACTGGTCGCCACTTCCCCCTCCGCTTCTAACAGAGGGACCACACGCTTGTGGCCATCTATCAGGCATTTCAAGAACAGTTCGGCTGCATCACACGAAGTCAGGCCATCGGCTACGGGATGACGGCGCGACAGGTCGACTATCGGGTTCAGACCGGGGCATGGCTTGTCGAACGACCCGGTGTGTATAGGGCGGCTAGCACCTCACCAAGCTGGGAAGCAACGTTATTTGCCGCCACGGCCCGAGGTGAAGCCGTCGTCTCCCATCGATGCGCCGCAGCCCTCTGGGGTCTGGACGTGTTCTACCAACCAACACCCGAAATAACAATCCCGGAAGGACGGTCCACGCGCCGTGGAGATCTCCTTGTTCATGAGACCCGTCAATGGGATGAGCGGGACCAAACTCAACATCGAGGACTGCCAGTCACCGGAGTCGAACGCACGATTCTGGACTGCGCGGCGAAGGTCAGCATCGGGACCACGGAACGTCTCGCCGAGGCGGCGATTCGAAAGGACCTGACCAACTGGCTTCGGTTAGCCG
>CAZHUR010000222.1:0-4909 GCA_964535395.1 uncultured Acidimicrobiales bacterium | reverse complement strand
GTGTCGATGTTGGCGATCAGTTCGCTGTGGCCTACGTCGTATTGCGGCAGAGAGCGTCTCCAGCGGGTTACGACCGAGTTTGACGACTTGACCTCGGTCTCGAAGATTGCCGATAGGTCGTGTTCGATTTGCAGCACCAGTTGGTCATTGTCGAGATGGGTCCATCGGTCATCGGTCCGGCGTCCCGTCGACACGCGCAGCATCTGTTGGCCGCCGACTGCGAGTGCTGGCCACTTGTGCGATGCAAACGAGACCGCCGTGACGTGCAATCCAATCGAGCGCGGCACGAGCACTCCGCTGATCGCTGTGTCGACCGGCAGTGTGCCTGGCGCGAGTGTCATCACCGTTAGGGCGACCGAGCTGTACTCGATCTGGGAGAGAAGTTTGGAAGCTTCGGGGAACACGTCAGAAAGGAGCGATGCGTTGGCGTAAGCCGGGATGGTCGACACCACGCCGTCGAATTCTTCTCCGCACACGAGCCACTTGCTGCCCATGGGTTCGATCGTCGCTGTGGTGTGAGCGCGAAGTTCACAGCGTCCACTGTTACGGAGCGTTTCGACCAGAGCGTCGACGAGTCGGCTGAGGCCTCCATCGATGCTTCGGAAAACCGGTCGCGGGCCGCGGTCGCGAGCGGCTTGGGCTGCTTCTTCGAGAGCTTGTGCCGCGGCGTCGAGTAGAAGCGGGTCTCGTCTGCGGAGCGCGTCGATCTGAGGCACACCTGAAACGATGCTCAAACGATCGCTGTCGCCCGCGTTGATCCCGCCGAGCAGGGGGTCTACGAGAAACTCGAGAACCTCATCGCCTAGCTGACGTCGCACGAGCGACCCGACCGATTCGTCGGCTTCTTGAACGTCTGCTGGATCGGGAACGCCGTTCCGGGCGCGCTCAGCTCCTTGAGCCGAGATCAGGCCGCTCGTGGTGAGTTCTGACGTGGCGGGGATGCCGAGAACGTTGGGCGGCAGCGGATGCAGCTGTCCGTTTCGAAAGATCCGGGCCGAACCTGCCTCGGGCGAAACGAGTGAGGTGCTGAGGCCGAGGTCTTCGACGAGGGCGGTCACTTCGTGGCGGCGAGCAAGAAAGGCGTCGGGTCCGGTTGGAAAGTTCAACCCGTCGATCGAGCTCTCGGCGATCTTGCCTCCGAACACCTCCGATCGTTCAAACAGCACAACGTCGGTGGCCTTGGTTGCGAGTTCGTACGCCGCGCTGAGTCCGGTGACCCCACCACCGATTACAGCGACTCTTCTAGGCACGGAAGGCATGAACGTGCTTTACGACCTTCTCGAGCACCTCTGGATCGGTGTCGGGGGTGACACCGTGGCCGAGGTTGAAGATGTGGCCTGGGTGGCCGGCGTTGCTTTCGAGGATCGCGTCGACTTCGGCGGCGACCACTTCCCAGGGTGCTCCCAAGATCGCCGGGTCGAGATTGCCCTGAAGGGCGCGGTCTGCGGGCACGCGAGTGCGTGCCTCGCCGATGGGGGTACGCCAGTCAACACCCACCACGTCTGCGCCGGCGTTGGCCATCAAGCCCAACAGTTCACCCGTGCCGACGCCGAAGTGGATGCGGGGTACTCCTGTGGCGCCGATTGCTTCGAGCACCTTGGCGCTTGAGGGCATGGCGTACCTTTCGTAGTCGGCAGCGCTCAGCGCACCAGCCCACGAGTCGAACAGCTGAATTGCTTCGGCGCCGTGGTCGACCTGAGATTGCAGCGAGGCAATCGCGAGGTCAGCAAGACGGTCGGTCAAGGCAAACCACAGCTCGGGATGAGATTTCATCATCACTTTGGTGTTGTGATACGTGCGTGATGGGCGACCCTCAACGAGGTAGCTGGCAACGGTGAACGGCGCTCCGGCAAAGCCGATGAGCGGGATGTCGAGTTCGGCGACCAGGTTGTCGATCGTTTCCAACACGTACGGCGTGTCGGCTTCGGGGTCGAGCGGCCGAAGTCGAGGTAGATCATCTGACGAACGAAACGGCGCTTCGACGACCGGACCTACCCCTGGAACCACGTCGAGACCAAAGCCGATTGCGTGGGCGGGGGTGACGATGTCTGAGAAAAGAATCGCCGCGTCAACGCCGTACCGGCGGACCGGCTGCAGGGTGATCTCGGTCGCGAGATCGGGGTTGGCGATCGCATCGTTGATGCTGCCCTCCCCTCGGATCTCTCGGTACTCGGGGAGCGATCGCCCCGCCTGGCGCATAAACCAAACTGGGGTCACGTCGTGGGGCTCGCTTCGGCAAGCGGCGAGGAAAGGAGAATCTGGTCGTGCGGTCACGGTGGCCATGGTACGAGGTTGGGCGGCGGCTGGAACGTCCGAAGCCGCAGATAGGCTTATCTACCCCTCGGAAGGCCGTGGAGGCACCCGACAAACGGTCGTTATGGGGACAGGCCCCAGTACGAAGTCGTCATGAAGCGAGTTTGCAATTCATCCCGAGCTAGAAGCAGAACAAAAATACCTCGACCACGCCCATGAGTGTCTGGACGACGCACGAGATTTGGCGCGCTCGCTGTCGTCCACGCTCGAGGTTGGTGCTGGCGGCACCAACCAGGCTCGATTCGAACGAGAAGCGTTTACCGAGAACATCGTCGATCGGCTACACCAGCTCGATATTGGCGATGCATCGCTCGTGTTTGGACGCATCGACCATGGCGGCGAGTACGACGACACGCTCTACATTGGCCGAGTCGGTGTGTGGGATCGGAGCCAAGATCCGGTCGTCGTCGACTGGCGTGCGCCTGCGGCCGAACCCTTTTACCGTGCGACCGGAGCCGAACCACTCGGGCTTGTTCGTCGCCGCCATTTCGCTACCCGAGGCCGCACGCTCATCGATATCGACGACGAACTGTTTGGTGACCTAAGCCACCTCGACGATGTTGACGGGCCAAAGATCCAAGGCCACGGAGCTCTCATCACCGCCCTGGAGACAGCCCGTAGCGGCCGCCTCGGCGACATCGTCGCCACCATTCAGGGCGAACAGGACGAGATCATTCGTTCCCCACTTGGTGGCATCGTTGTGGTGCAGGGTGGACCGGGAACTGGCAAGACCGTCGTGGCACTCCATCGAGCGGCCTACCTGCTCTATTCTCATCGATTTCCTCTACAAGACCAGGGCGTCCTCGTCGTTGGCCCCAACCGGTTGTTCTTGGCCTACATCGAACAGGTCCTGCCATCGTTGGGTGAAGCTGGTGTTCGCCTCGCCGTGCTGAGCGACCTCGTCACACCGAGCGTCCGTACCGATCGGCTCGGTCTCGAAGCAGCGTCGTTCGTCAAGGGCGACCTGCGCATGATCGAAATGGTGCGACGCGCCGTACGTCAACGTCAACGACCATTGCGCAGCGACCTTGTTCTGGGCTTTGGACTCCAGAACTTACGACTCACCGTCTACGAGAGCGAAGCGATCATCTCAGAGGCGCGACGCCGTTTCCGCACTCACAACGCTGCACGACGGTTCGTCGAGAGCGAGGTCTTTGCGACGCTCGCGAACAGCGGCCGAGAAGAGATCGAACCAGGAGCTCTGCGAGATCGAGTCCGACGCAGCTACTCAATTCGCGAGACTCTCGAGTGGATGTGGCCGGTTCTCACGCCCGCACAACTTCTGTACGACCTCCTCGGAAGTCCAGCACTTCTGGCGGCCGCTGGCCGAGGTCTCTTCTCCGAGGACGAACTAGAGCTGATCAGCCAGTCGCGCGAAGAACACGTCGATTCCTTCGTGTGGACCTTCGATGATGCTCCAGTGCTCGACGAAGCCCGAGCCCATCTCGGTGCGCGGCCGGGAAAGAAGTCGGCCGACGATGTGCGCACCTATGGCCACATCGTGATCGATGAAGCCCAAGATCTGTCGCCGATGGCGTTGCGCATGATTTCGCGTCGTTCGCTCAACGGTTCTATGACGGTCGTGGGCGACCTGGCCCAGTCGACTGGTGCCTGGCCCGCAGAGTCGTGGGATGAGCTCGTCGCGCAGCTGCCCGCCAACGTAAAACACCTGCCAGTTCGTCGAGAACTGACCACCGGCTACCGAATTCCTGCTCCGGCCATGGAGCTTGCTGCCCGCGTCTTGACCGAGGCCGCCCCAGAGCTCGAGCCACCCGTAGCGGTACGCAACGAGGGTGCTGCGCCGATCGTTTCTCAGGTAGATGACGTGGCTTTGGCTCTACCGGCTGCGATCGATCGTGAGATCGCCGAGATTGGGCAGGGAAACATCGCGGTCGTGGTGCCGCGCTCGCTGATCGAGCCGGTATCGGAAGCGCTCGACGCAGCCGGCGTCGACTTCGGCACCGCTAGCCGATCGGGCCTCGATCGCCAGGTGGCGCTGGTGCCAGTTCAGCTGGTCAAAGGGCTCGAGGTCGATGCCGTGCTCGTTGTCGAACCTTCGCTGATCGTGGCTGAGGAAGCACAGGGCATGCGAGCGCTTTACGTTGCTCTCACAAGAGCGACAAAGCGGGTCGGCATTGTTCATGCCGACCCGCTTCCTGACGTTCTCGTCTGAGTGTCGCCTATTGCCTTATTTCACCAGCTTGATTACTCGGTGAGTGTTGGCTGAACCGAGATCTCGAGGTTGGTGGTGTAGGGATCTGCGAAGAGGGGGTCGCCGTTCGAATCCAGCCTCGAGTCAGCCTCAAGGGTGAGGAAGACGCTCGCTGGCGGTGGGGTCAACTCATTGAGCACGCCCAAGTCGATGACTCCGCCAGTGGCTAGCAGATCGATATCTTCAAGGCCTGCGTACGCCGTGCTCGAGTCAGAGGTTACCGAGACGGTTCCGAGGAGGAACTCAACGTCGGCGAGGAGCTGTGGAGGCAACGTGATCGCACCCCAGCGGGCGCCCTGAGCTGCGTCTGCACAATCGCAAGGTGCGATCGGCGTTGTGATCGTCACGTCGACGCACGGGCCGAAGCCGACTGGGTCGAAGGAG
>CAZHUR010000221.1:0-4934 GCA_964535395.1 uncultured Acidimicrobiales bacterium | reverse complement strand
CGCCAGCACCAGAACTGTCGCGAAACCGCACGCTCGTCATCGGTACCGCCTTTGCGTCAGCTGCGGTGATCATGCTCTTTGTTGGTTTGTTTGCGATCTATATCTCGATCCGCCAGAACAACGAACTATTGGTTGAAAGCCTGCTCGGAGGCTCCCTCTGGTTCCCAGAAGGAGCCGTGCAGATCGCCCCGGGAACAATGATGATGTTCACCACCTGGATCTCGGTCGCAACCGTGGCGTGGGCTGTCCAGGCAATCCGCAATGACGATCGTCGCAACGCCTATGTGGCATTGACGCTCACGATGGTGATGGGTGCCGCGGTCATCAACCAAATGGTATTTGCCATCTTTGACTTCGGGATTCCAATAAGTCGGTCGACTCCGTCGACGCTGCTCTACACGCTGTACGGCAGCTACATCATTCTTCTCGGCATTGCGATCGCTTTCATCTTCCTGATGCTGATGCGAGCACTCGCTGGCCAGTTCAACTCAAAGAACGCAGATGGCATCGAAGCAGCGGCAATCTTTTGGTACGCAACGGTGATCCTGTACCACCCCATCTGGTACCTGATCACGATTACGAAGTGAGCCTTTCATGATTCCAACAGGTTTTAAGCTCTACGCAGGCATTGCGTTCGCTGCGCTCACTGCTGCGGTTATTGGTGGCTATTCCAGTGGCGGCACTGTCGTTGGCCCAATTAGTGCTGGCTGGAAAGGTGGCATTGGTGACTGGGTCAGCTATGTCGTCCTCGTTGGCGTGGCGTTCGTCTCGATCATCGTCGGCGGTTTGCTGACGACGTTCCGCGACGCCGACGCGCAAGCTGTTGCAGCTTCGATGGGTCGTGCTCAAGCCCCTGTTGGTCAGCGTCCAGTTGCTGGTTCGGTTTGGCCGATCGTCGCGGGACTTGGCGCAGCGTTCTTGATGGTCGGTATTGCAGTCAACGCTGCAATCACCGGTGTGGGTCTGGTCATTGTGTCCATCGTTGCCTTCGAGTGGACCATGACCGCATGGGCCGACCGTGCAACCGGCGATGCTGAAACCAACGAGAACCTTCGCAACCAGCTGATGGGGCCATTTGAGGTTCCCTTGTTGGGCTTGATGGTGGCGGCGATCGTAGCGATTGCAGTGAGCCGAATCCTCTTGGCCTCATCCGAACTCGGCGCCGTTGTGGTCGGTGGCGTGGTCGCCGTGATCATCTTGGGCATCGGCGTCTTTGCCGCTCTGGGCCCGAAGGTGTCGAAGAACGTAATCACCGGACTGGTGAGCATCACGATGCTCGCAATTCTGGTCGGCGGTGTGTGGGGTGCGGTTCAAGGAACCCGCGTCATCGAAGAACACCATGAAGATGAGGCTGGCCTCGAAGAGGGTAGTGAAGAAGTTGTTGAGGAAGACGCCTCGTGACGTGCTTCGATTGTGCTTTCGTCCGTCTTCGCAAGCTAGCCTTGAGAACCGTTTCACAAAGTTCTCCGTTTAGAGACCAAACGCTGAAGGAACGTCCATGACCCGCCTGAATCCGTCTGCCCGCAAGGCCTTACAAGTCCTTGCCGTGTTGGCGGCCGCGCTCGTTCTCGCGGCATGCGCTACCGACGCTCCGCTCGACACGCGAAACGATCTCGCCGGCCCCGAAGCCCAAAGTATCGAAGCCTTCCTCAGGCCAGTTCTTTATATTGCCTACGCCGTCTTTGCGCTCGTCATGGGTCTCACCATCTGGAGTTGGGCGAAGTACCGAATCCGCACCGATGACTACGAAGACGACGAGTTCCCAGAGCAGATCCACGGCAACACCAAGGCCGAGATTGCCTGGACCGCCGCTCCTGCGCTACTTCTCGCGGTTATTGCCGTGTTCACCATCGGCCTTCACCAAGAAATCAATAGCCGCAGCGACAACCCGATCAGCATCGAGGTCGCCGGCGAAACGTTTGACTGGGAACCCGAGATCGTCGTTGTTGGCCAGCAGTGGTGGTGGGAATACCAGTACCACTTCGGAGATGTAGAACTCACCGCCCAGCGCGTCGAGACCCTTCCACAGGCCGACATCTCGACCGCTACCCAAATGGTCATCCCAATCGGCATGGAGATCGAACTCGAGATCACTAGCCGCGACGTCATCCACTCGCACTGGATTCCATCGCTCAACGGTAAGCGCGACGCAGTCCCCGGTCGCCAAAGCGCTCCATGGAAGATCCAAGCCGACGAGCCTGGCGTCTACTTTGGTCAGTGCACCGAGTTCTGCGGGCTTTCGCACTCCCGCATGCGCATGCAGGTTGTCGCCCTTCCAATGGACATGTTCCAAGAGTGGGTGACCTCTCAGATGCAAGGCCTTGAGCTTTCGCCCGAGACCCAGGACTATGTGGCCCAGCTCGCTGCTGGCGACACCCCAGCGGTAGAGACCCCTCAACAGCGCGCTGTTGATACCTTCCGCACCAAGTGCGCATCGTGTCACGTGCTCGACGGAGTCACCGACGGAATCGTTGCTCGCCCTGAAGAACAACTCGTTTCAGGTGCTGCTCCGAACCTCACGCACTTTGGTACTCGTACGACCTTTGCTGGTGGCATTGTCAACGTCTACGACACCAATACAGGTGAGTTCAACGCAAATGACTTGGCCCGATGGTTGCGTGACCCTTCATCGGTCAAGGCCAACTTCACCGAACCGGTGAGCGAGGATGACCCTCGACTGCGTGGCATGCCGAACTTAGGACTCACCACACAGGAAGTAGATGACTTGGTTGCCCTGCTGCAAATGACAGGCACACCCCCAGCCCCCTGGGTGATCGAAGAAACGGGAGTCGAATAATGGCAATCATTGAACGCCCGCTAGCCATTGGCTCTGGGGACGGCCCCATCGACACAGTCGATCGTCCGCTCGGTCTTGTCACTCGTCCTCGAGAGAACGGCAACTGGAAGGACTGGTTCACCACAGTCGATCACAAGAAGATCGGAATCATGTACGGCATGGCCGCCATGTTCTTCTTTGTTATCGGTGGCGCTGAAGCACTTCTGATTCGTATTCAGCTCGCGACCCCGAACGGCACGCTGCTCTCGCCTGACGTGTACAACCAAGTCTTCACGATGCACGGCGTGACGATGATCTTCCTCGTTGCAATGCCAATGGGTGCAGCATTTGCGAACTACCTGCTTCCATTGCAGATCGGCGCACGAGACGTCGCGTTCCCTCGCCTCAACGCGTTGAGCTTCTGGGTCTTCCTCTTCGGTGGACTCTTCTTGAACTCGGCCTGGCTGCTCGGCGGCGGCGCCGACGGCGGCTGGTTCAACTACGCACCTAACTCGACCGTTACATTCTCGCCCTCACACGGCATCGACTTCTATGCACTCGGTCTGCAGATCACCGGTGTGGCGTCACTCGTTGGTGCAATCAACTTGATCACCACCGTGCTGAACATGCGTCCCAAGGGTATGAGCCTCATGCGGATGCCGATCTTCACCTGGATGAACCTGGTTGTTCAGTTCCTTCTGCTCTTTGCGGTTCCGGTTATTTCCGTAGCGCTCTTCCAGCTCACCTTCGACCGTCTCTTCGACGCCAACTTCTTCAACACCGAAGCCGGAGCTGACCCACTTCTCTGGCAGCACCTGTTCTGGATCTTTGGTCACCCAGAGGTGTACATCCTCATCCTTCCGAGCTTCGGCATCGTGTCCGAGGTCATCCCGGTCTTTTCCCGAAAGCCAATCTTTGGCTACAGCTTCATGGTCGCCTCAGGCGTCGCCATTGGTTTCATGGGATGGGGCGTTTGGGCTCACCACATGTTCGTGTCGGGCATTGGTCCAATCTCGGTCGCAGCGTTCTCGCTGTCCACGATGTTCATTGCTGTTCCGACCGGTGTGAAGATCCTGAACTGGCTCGCAACGATCTGGGGCGGCAAGCTGCGGTTCAATACGGCGATGCTCTTTGCTGTGGGCGTCGTCTCGATGTTCACCATCGGTGGCCTCTCGGGTGTAACCCACTCGATTGCGCCAGCTGACACCCAGCAGACCGACACCTACTACATCGTTGCCCACTTCCATTACGTGATCTTCGGCGGAACGCTCCTCGGCTTCTTCTCCGGCTTCTACTTCTGGTGGCCAAAGATGTTTGGCTACAAGCTGAACGAGAAGCTGGGCAAGACGAACTTCTGGCTCCAGATCGTGGGCTTCAACGTCACGTTCGGGCCAATGCACATACTCGGGCTCCAAGGAATGAGCCGTCGTATCGACACCTACGACGCCGGATTCGGATTCGAATTCTGGAACCTCGTCGCAACCGTTGGAGCGTTCATCATTGCGCTCGGCATTGCCTTCTTCTTCGTGAACGTCTTCGTAAGCCGTCGTCAGTGGATTGCAGAAGGTCGTCCGAACCCAGGACCAGATCCATGGGACGCTCGCAGCTTGGAGTGGATGACCGCTTCGCCAACGCCGGTGCACAACTTCGACGAAGAGATCACCGTCGATGGCCCGGACGAGTTCTGGCACCGCAAGTACGGCTACGACGAGAACCACAACGTTGTTCGCATCGCAACAGCAGAAGAGGTTGCTCAAGACGGCTCGAACACCAACGTTCACTTGCCGTCACCGAGCTACTTCCCAATTCTGCTTGCACTCAGCATGCCGATCATCTCCTACGGTCTGATCTTCAGCCTGTGGCTGTGCATCCCGGGCGGCATGCTCATGGTGTACTCGATGGTCGGCTGGATATTCGAACACCCAGATGACCCAAACGCAGCGCACGATCATCACGATGATCACGGTGACGACGGCGAACCAGATGCGCTCGAAGCGGGTAACGAAGAACCAGAGCTCGCAGCAGTAGGCGCAGGCGCCCCAGCTGTCGAGATGGAGACGGAGGCCGATAATGGCTAGCACAACAGTTGCTGTCGAGCACGAGGTCGATCACGGCCACGAGGCCCACGAGACCAACTATGGAATGAGCAACAACAAGA
>CAZHUR010000220.1:0-4964 GCA_964535395.1 uncultured Acidimicrobiales bacterium | reverse complement strand
GATGGGTCGAGTTCGGCCATCTCGGCAATACCGCCCGCGTTATCAGCGATTGGACCGTACGCGTCGACCGAAACGACAACGCCGGTTGTAGCGAGCATGCCGATAGCTGCGACAGCGATGCCGTAGAGGCCTCCGAGGTCGCCAGCAGCCACTCCATCGATCGCACCGTTGTCGACAAAGGCAAAGTCACCGCCCCACCACGCAACAGCGATACCGACGAGGATGAGCGCTACCGACGCCGCGACCGAGACCATGCCGGCGCTGATTCCGCCGAGAATGGTCGTTGCCGGGCCGGTCTCTGCCTGTTGAGCGATCTTTTTGACGGGACCGAAGTGATCGGAGGTGTAGTACTCGGCGGTCTTGCCGAGCGCCCAACCAACAATGAGGCCGCCGATCACCGAGATCGCAAGGCCGACCGGCTGCGCGAATAGTTCGTTGTCACCAAAGATCCAGAACGAGGTAGCGAGCACACCGATGATCGTGATTGCCATTGCCACGTTGGTTCCGAGGTGCAGGGCCTTCGAGAGGGCCTTGGAGTCGGTCGATTCGCCACCTTTCACGAGGAAAGAGCCGATGATCGATGCGATCATGCCAATAAAGGCGACGAGGATCGGAAACATGAGAAGCGAGAGTGCGTTGTCGCCGATTGCTTCGGCCTGGAGGCCAACAGCGAATGCCACCAGTGAGATTGGAGCGATGATCGAGCCGGCGTAGGACTCGAAGAGGTCGGCACCCATCCCCGCAACGTCGCCGACGTTGTCGCCGACATTGTCGGCGATAGTAGCTGGGTTGCGAGGGTCGTCTTCTGGGATTCCAGCTTCGACCTTACCAACGAGGTCGGCACCAACATCTGCGGCCTTGGTATAGATGCCGCCACCTACGCGTGAGAACAATGCAATTGTCGATGCGCCGAGACCGTAGGCGGTGATGATCTCGAAGGCATCAGCACTTTCCAGCAGGGTCACAAAGACGATGTAGACAGCCATGAGCCCGCCGAGGGCGAGGCCAGCAACTGCAAAGCCCATCACTGCACCGCCACGGAAGGCGATCGGAAGGGCCTTACCTGGCCCGTCCTTGGCCGCTTCGGTCGTGCGAGCGTTGGCCATGGTCGCAACGGTCATTCCCGCATAGCCGGCACTGGCTGAGAGGACTGCGCCGATGAGGTACGCGATCGCTCCTGCTGGAGCGATGACGAATGCGATCAGGATGGCCATGACCGCTGCGAAGCCCGAAACCCACGTATATTCCTGCTTGAGGAACGCCTTTGCGCCCTTCTGGATCTCTTCCATAAGGAAGACCATGCGTTCGTTTCCTGGGCTGGCAGCTTTCACATTGGAGAAAAAGAATGCAGCAACGCCGAGTGCGACTATTGCCGACGCCAGCGCAAGGAATGGTATTGAAGTCAAGGTTTCACTCTCCGTCTTTCGAGTCACAGCGGCTAAGTGCGACCATCAAGATTCGCATGTGTTCGCCACCGATCCCGCATTCTTCGGCCGTGACGAAGGTCACGGCCTGTGAAAGCAGGACCTATGAACAATAGCGGGCGCGCGGCCATACGGATGAATTTGCTCGCAAAGAGACGATCGCTTGACCCGGAGGTACAACGGCGAGCTTCCCATGCCGTTGTGGATCGCGTGGTCGAACAGCTTGGAACAATCGTTCCAGATGGGGTCGAGCCCTACGTTGGAGCGTATTGGCCGCTACGGGGTGAGATCGACCCGTTGCCAGCGGTGAGCAAGCTCATCGAGCGAGGTTGGCGAGCTGCTTTACCGGTCTGTGGACCAGGAGAACACATGGATTTTTGCCCTTGGACTCCTGGCGATGACCTAGCTGTGGGCGCCTATGGGATACGGGAACCGCTGACCGCTCCTATCGATCTACAGGCGCTGACGGCGGTGATCGTGCCCGGTGTTGGATTCGATTCTGCGGGCAATCGCATTGGACACGGGGTGGGGTTTTACGATCGATTCTTCGCCCGTTCGGCTCAACATGGGTACGATCCCTACCGACTCGGACTTGCATACGATTTCCAAATCGTTGATCTACCTAACCCCGAAGCTTGGGATGTCCCCGTGCACTGTGTGCTCTCTCCATCTGAATCGATCGGCTCGCCGCCGTGCGAGTAATCGTCGTTGGTGCTGGCGAGGTTGGTTCATATGTGGCCGACCGGTTGAGTCGAGAGGGCGTAGATGTTTACGTCATTGAGCGAGATGCAAAGCGCGCTTCACACCTCGCTGATTCCCTCGACCTGGAGGTAATCACAGGCTCTGGCACGCACCCATCGGTCCTCGAAGCAGCAGGTTTGTCAAAGGCCGACCTTCTCGTCGCGGTGACAAAGAATGATGAGGCCAATTTGCTCGCCTCAATGATCGCGAAGAGTGCTGGAGTTCCTCGTACCATCGTGCGAATCGAAGCACCTCAGCTCCGCACTGAAGATCCGCTTTCGATTTCGCTTCGAAACGCATCGGGAGCAGATCTCTTCATCGACCCCGATGAAGAGACGGCTCAAGAGGTGCTGTCGTTAATCGAGATGCCCGGCGCGTCCGAGGTTGCCAAGCTTGCTAACGGCGAGGTGATCGCGATCGGTGCGCGCGTCCCCGAGGACGCCCCGATCGTCAACAAGTCATTGATCGAGATAGGCATCGAAAACGAACCTGAGTGGGATTTCATCGTGTCGACTATTCGGCGCGGAGAAGAGACGTTGATTCCACGCGGCGACCACATGATCGAGGCAGGCGACCTGGTACGCATCGTCAGCAAGAAGTCGGCGCGTCGCAAGGTTGCCAAGCTGCTTGGTCTGGCACGTGACGTTCCTCGAGAGATTTTGCTTCTCGGTGGCGGGCGTACATCCGAACTCGTTGCCGAGAAGCTGAGCCACACCGGGGCTCGCGTTCAAATAATCGAACGTGACGAGGAGCGAGCCTGGTACCTGGCCGAGACCCTCGACGGGGTACGCGTCCTAAACGGCGATGTGACCGACTCCGATGTCCTCGACGAGGCTGATCTGTCTCGAATCGAGTTGGTCGCTGCACTGACCGGCGAAGACGATGCCAACGTCTTGGCTTCCGTGTACGCAAAGGCCGCTGGTGTTCCAGAGACGATCGCTGTTGTTCATCGCCTCAACTTGTCCTTGCTCGACCAGGTTGGAGTCGACGCTGCGTTGTCGCCCCGAACGGCGACCGCAAATGGGGTGTTGCGTTTTGTCCGCGGCAACCTCGCCCAGGTAGCGACCTTCCTTCAAGGAGAGGTCGAGATGCTCGAATTTGAGTTGGGTGGCGACTCGGCCGCCGATGGTCGTCTCATCTCCGACCTGCACTTGCCACGCGATGTGCTGATCACGTCGATCGTTCGCGATGGACAAGCACAAATCGCGCGCGGTCGGACCGAACTGCAGTGTGGCGATCATGTGATCGTTGTGACCGAACCCGAATCAGTTGAGACAGTCCACAGGGTTCTGGACTAAAACCTTTCGCGATGAAACTCTTCGACAGAGGCACGGTTCAAGCGTTACCGCTGCCCTTTGGTGTCGGACTGATGGCTGGTGGCATCGTCGTCACAGCGTCCTCTGTCATCGGCCTTCTCGCAGACGGCGATGAGTTTGCTGCTGCGCGTCTGTTGGAGACCGCTTTAGGTTTGGCATCGATCATCATCGGCGTGTCTCTGTATCGACTGCGGCGAAAGAACATCGCCATGAATCGTGCTGTAGCAATGGCGATGTTTGTTGCCACGTGGGTCGGCTTTACCGCCGTAGCGATCGCGTCGTTCTGGGTCTCACAAGAACTCGACTCCGCACTCGACGCTGTCTTCGAAGCCGTGAGTGCATCGACCACGACCGGATTTACAACCGTCGAGGACCCTCAACAGCTGTCGTTTGCCTTGCGCTTTCTTCGCGGAGCGATGCCGTGGGCCACCGGGCTGGGCGTGTTGATGGTCAGCATGGGCGTGCTTCCAGTGGCGATCGCAGGTACGGAATTGAATCCAGAGCGTCCCCTGCGAGGCAAGAACAAGATCGTTTCGACGTCATGGCTTGCGCTTCGAAACATCCTTGGCCTTTACGCCCTGCTCACCACCACCCTGGCTGTCGCTTATCAGCTTGCCGGAATGACGATCTTCGATGCTGCTGTGTATGCGCTCTCGACCGCTTCGACCGGAGGCATGGCCAACCACGCCGAATCGATTGGACACTTCGATAGCACTGCGATCGAGTGGATCGCTGCGATCGGCATGGCCGCCGCTGGTGGCAATCTCCTCGTGGTGTGGTGGGCGATCAAGGGCCGTTTCGACTCGGTGTGGAAGTCGACCGAGCTGCGTCTCTACATCGGCCTGCTCGTCGCTGGATTTCTCGCCGTGTACTTCGGTGGAAGCAACCTGTCGGCTTCGGAGTCTGCTGTCGCCATTACATCAATGTTGTCGACCACTGGCCTGCGAGCAGCCAACTGGGCCGATGGCTCGCAGTTCGTCGTTGCGGTGTTGCTGGTCGGAGCCGGCTTTGGGGCAATGAGTGGGTCGCTGGGGAGCGGATTCCGGTTGGCACGGGTTGCTCGCATTGCACTGGAGGTTCGCCGCAGCCTGCAACGCATGCTCACCCCGACGAGAAAGGGTGTCGTTCGGATCGATGGTGTTGCTGTCTCTGAAGATTCATTGAAACTGACGTTCGGATATCTCTGGATGCACGCCTTCACCCTCGCTGGCGCGGCGGTGCTGTTGTACTCCACCAACTTGGACCTGGTCGGGACTCTGACGTTCGCGCTCAGCCTCGTGTCCAACGTGGGCGTGCTCGTTGATGGAGATCAGGTGGTCTCCCATGTCGAACTGTCTGGCTACACCGAGATCATCGCCTCCTTTACGATGCTCCTAGGCCGTCTGTCGATCTACCCGGTGCTGCTGACCGTTACCGGCTTTGCCCGCTGGATGCGTCGCCTGTTGCCTCACAAACACATCGGGGCTCGGGCATGACCACCACC
>CAZHUR010000219.1:0-4971 GCA_964535395.1 uncultured Acidimicrobiales bacterium | reverse complement strand
CGTTGTCTGGCCAGCTGTTCAATGGAGCGAAGCGCTGAGTGCCGGTGGAACCACCGCCGCGACCGTCGTGGGTGCGGTAGGTGCCAGCGGAGTGCCATGCCATACGGACAAAGAGCGGTCCGTAGTGTCCGTAGTCGGCGGGCCACCAGTCCTTCGAGTCGGTCATCAGGGCGGTGAGGTCGGCCTTGACCGCTGCGAGATCGAGCGATGCGAACGCCGCCGCGTAGTCGAAATCGTCGTCCATTGGGTTCGATCGTGGCGAGTGTTGATCGAGGATGTTGAGGTTCAGCTGGTTTGGCCACCACACCTTGTTGGCTGTGCTGCCTACGTAGTTCTGTGGCTGGTGCTGAATAACCGGGCACTTGCCTTCTTGTTCGCTCATTGGGGCTCCTTGGTTCTTTCTGACGTTGTTACTCGAGTTTTGTCTTACTACTTGTTTGCTACGTGTGCGCCATTGCTTATGAGGTTGTCTGACACGTTTGACAGAATCCCCAGTACACGACCTCTGCTTCGTCGATCACGAACCCGTGATCATCGTCAGCAATCAGGCATGGGGTATCGCCCACAGCACAGTCGATGTCGAACATGAGATTGCATGATCGGCACACGAGATGGTGGTGGTTGTCCCCGACGCGGTCTTCGTAGCGTGCGGCTGACCCGTTCGGCTGGATTCGGCGCAAAAGGCCCTTTTCCACCAGCGTTCCGAGCGAGTCGTAGACCGCTTGTCGTGACACGGATCCTATGATCTCTCGTGCGGCGTCCGCGACGTCGTCAGCGGTGGTGTGCGGATGTTCCGACACCGCCTGCATGATCGCCAGTCGCTGGGCAGTCACTTGGACCCCATGACTCCGCAAAAGTTGTTCCGCGCTCTCCGACATTGGAGCGCACTCTAGTCAAATTCTGGACTATGTCAAGAATTGTATTGGTTCTATTATCCGCTAAAGCGTGGACGGTGGCGATAGCGCGGGCTGGGGCGCCTATTCGTCTCTTCGCGTCGCACATTCAAGTCGATTGTGGCAGTCGCAGCGTCAGCGTCTTCGAGAGCATCGTCAGGATCGACGCGAGGGCCGACGCAGATCGTCAGCGCTGCCGAAGTCGCCGCCCTTAGCTCTTTTGTTGTTCTAGCCACACATCGATTGTGGCTCTCAAATCGGCTTCCATCTATGAGTCGTCAGAGTCACTTTCAGGTCCATTGGCCCACTTAGCTGTGACAGCGGCTACACGACCTAGCAAAGAATGGCGCATATTTCGCCCAGACGCTCCTGCTCGAGTTGAAACCACGCCCATTTCCCACGTTGTTCGCGACGCAGGATCCCAGCCTCCACCAACTGTTTGAGGTGATGACTGACCGTTGGTTGCGACTTTCCAACGGCGTCGGGAAGATCGCACGCGCATTCCTCACCGCTAGCGGCGATCATGCTGACCAGTTGCAGGCGGATTGGGTCGGCCAATGCCTTGAGAACGATGGCGAGGCTTTCGGCCTCGTCGCTCTTTAGGGGTCGGGTCGACAACGGGGTGCAGCAGAGGGTCGGCGCATTCGTCATGGGCACATCGTAGCGATTCATATTGACAAACGTCAATATGACTGTACGGTGTCTATCAGATCATATTGACAAACATCTATATGAGAATCCCTAGATACAATCACCTCTAGAAGAAACGAGATGACATGCGTGTACAACTTGCCCTCAACGTCGAAGACCTCGAAGCTGCAATCGACTTCTACGAGAAGATGTTCGACACGCCGGTATCCAAGCGCAAGGACGGCTACGCCAACTTCGAAGTAGCGAATCCACCCCTAAAGCTCGTTCTCTTCGAAGCACCGGGGGAGGGTGGTTTACTCAACCACCTCGGCGTCGAGGTCGAAGAGAAGCACCAAGTCAGTGACGCAGAACAGCGCATTGCGCGAACAGGGCTCGAAACCACAGGAATCGACGAGACGGTGTGTTGCTACGCGCAGAAGACGGAAACCTGGGTCGAGGGTCCCGATAACCGGTGGGAGTGGTATGTGAAGAACGGCGATGCTGAGACTCTTGAGAACGAGATCATCTCCTCGTCGGAACCATCGACGGCGAGCTGTTGCCAATGAAGCACATTCCCGACGCCAGCACACTCGGCGGCCTGGTCGAGTCGTTCGAAGACGGAACGATCGACAACTGCAACTTCAGCCACCCAGAACACCTCTTTGTGATCTGGTCGCTCGTCCGTTCACGCGGCACGCTTCCGGCGGTCGCTCAGTTCGAAACCTGTCTGCGCCGCATCACCGAGGCGGAAGGACACCCGGAGAAGTACCACGCCACCATCACCCATGCATTGGGAATCACGGTGGGCGAGCGAATAGCGGCGGCGCCAGATTTGAGCTGGCAAGAATTCGCTGAGGCCAACAGCGATCTCTTCGAATGGCCGAACCCCATGCTGTCTTCTCTCTACCCGAACGGTGAACTCGACTCCGATGAGGCACGAGCGACCTTCGTGCTGCCACAGTCGGACATGACCACACCGTGAATCTCGAAGATCACATCCGCACGATCCCGGATCATCCAAAGCCCGGGATTCTGTTCCGCGACGTAACCACACTGCTCGGCTCGGCCCCGGCTTTCGCCGAAGCGATCCAGCGGTTGTGCGCGCCATACCGAACCGCCGGGGTGGTCCACGTTGCCGGTATCGAAGCTCGCGGTTTCACGATCGGTGGCGCTATGGCGGTAGAGCTCGGAGCGGGCTTCGTGCCGATTCGCAAAGCCGGCAAACTCCCCGCCGCCACCTACTCGCAGGACTACGAACTCGAGTACGGCACCGACACGATCGAGATGCACACCGATGCCGTTGCGCCCGGAGACAATGTTCTTCTGGTGGACGACCTCATCGCCACCGGTGGCACAGCCGAGGCTGCGATTCAGCTCCTTCGCCGGGCTGAGGCAGAGATCGTTGCCGCGGCGTTCATCATCGACTTGCCCGACCTCGGCGGCATGGACCGAATCAAAGCAATGGGAGTGGACACGCTGGCACTACTCGCCTACGACGGTCACTAAGCAGGCCCGGTCAGGCGAGCGGGAAGGGAAACTGGAGCCACGCCGGCCGGTCGCTCGGCTCGATCGACACGATCCACTTCACCCACCACGGCCCGCGCTTGTCGGGTGCGACCAAGCGAACCGGTGCACCGTGGCCGCGGCTCAGCGGTTCTCCGCCGTAGCCGACTCCCACGAAGAGCCGGTCGGCCTCATCCATTGGGTAGAGCAGGCTGTAACCAGTGTGAGAGGTGACCCGAAAGCTACGGGCGGTCGAGTCCAACAGCTCGCTCACCGGCACCACGTCCCACGATTGTTCACTCCACCATCCACCGGTGCAGTCAATGGCAGCGTCGAGCGGTTCGGCGCGGGCGCACAGAGCGTCGAGGTCTTGGAGTTCTCCGCCGATCGTGAGCTGCCAATCGTCTCGAGGGATCACGGGGATTCGGTCGTTGTACCACGACACGACCGGCATCTGAGTGGGGTCACCCGACGCGATCTCGTGGGACCCGGTGAAGCGGCGGTTTGCGCCAGCGGTTCCGAGTGCATTGAATCCAACTTCGGTGATGCCGACCATGACAGCGGCCGCTCCGGTGGCCAGTCCGCCGCGAAGAAGCACCCGTCGGTCGAGGCTGATTCGTTTCACAGAGACTGGGCGAGCGCGGATATGCCAGATGAGAAGTGGGATGGAGAAGAACGCGGCGACGGTATGGATCCACAGCGACGATCCTGTCCCCGTTCCGAACCAGATCCCGCTCGAATGCAGGAAGCCAAAACCAATTGCCAATAGAACGAGTATCCCGAAGCTGATCGAGATCCAGCGCGTGTCCTTTTTGCGACGCAGCCCAGTTCGCACCGACGTCCGAGATTTGGCCGGAGCCAGCAGCAGCGTCAGAAAGCCAAACAGCGAGTGAAGCAGCGTCCAGGCGCGCCCGGTCTCGGTGCCGATGGCCCATGACACGATTCCGGTAATCGACGTGAGCGTCAGAGCAACGCCCAGCAGGAGGTTGACCTGCGGCGAGGTGAGCCGCGGAAGCATCTTTGTTCGGGGCTTCGATGCTGCGGTCACCCTCTCCAGGGTACTCACCGAAATTTTGTAGGTCCCAGCGCGCTGACGGCGCTGGGCCAAGGAATGATGAGGCTTCTTCAGCGGATGAGACGGAAGTGTGTGTCCCCGATCGGGTCTTGTGCGTTTCGCTCAACGCTCACTACTGCAGCGAACGGCGAGCCAAGGTTGCACCACTCGGCGAGTTGGTCGACCGCGGCTTCATCGCCCTCGGCGAGCACTTCGACTCTTCCGTCGGGGAGGTTGCGCACCAGCCCCGAAACTCCGAGACGCTTGGCTTCTCGAGCGCAGTGCACTCGATAGCCGACGTTTTGAACTTTGCCCGAGACGATCAGTTGAGCCCGCGTTGCCATCTCCTGATGCTAGCCACGGCCACTTACTGGAACCGTTGAGTCCCCCAGATCTCGACGAAGGAATCTGGAGATGGAGGCGTTACCTCAACAGCAACCCCAACCCCGAAGGTCGTATAGCCCGGGTACAGGATCTGGAGTCGGTGCGATGGGCTATCCATCCACTGTTGCATGAGTGTCGCTGCTAGTCCGGCGGCGTTGTCGGAGGTGAGTACGTACTCCGGATGCAGTTTCGGGTTGTAGGCAACGTTCTCGCCATAGCTGGTACCCGCCTGATCTGAGTGAAAGATCTGTGGGTACTCGACGAGATGCTCGGACCAACGCTGCGATGCGGTGTCGAGTTGAACGTCGCGTCCTAAGGCGCTGAGCGGTCCTCCGGGCGGATTCCGCTCAGCGCCAGAAATGTTCCAGGAGGCGTCTTCGCCTGGCATGCACCAGCTGGAGAAATCGGCTGTTCGGGCGCAGTTGGTCAACCGGTAGATCTCGTTCTCGACGATCGCTTCGAATCGGCTTTCGGAGAGGAGCTGTTTGGTGCCACTCGATGCGAGGT
>CAZHUR010000218.1:0-4973 GCA_964535395.1 uncultured Acidimicrobiales bacterium | reverse complement strand
TGCCGATGCCGGTGACAAAGAGCATCATCGCCACCGAAAGCGGATCTACAAGGAAGGCAACGTCGACAGTGAAGTTGCCTGCAGGTACCCATTCGAACAGCACCTTGGTGACCTGGCGCTCTTCTTCTTCGAGGCCACGAATGCCAAAGAAGGTGACCACAGTTGCAAGGAACGAGGCACCAACAGCGGCGGTCGCAAGGTAGCCGGCGCCAGGTTCGCCGAGTTTCTTGCCCACCAACATCAAGGTGACGAATCCGAGCAGGGGAAACAGGGGTACGAGGTATACGAAGTCGACCATGTGTTAACCCCTCAGAACCGAAAGGTCGTCGGCGGTAGCACCATCGCGTCGTCGCATGATCGCAACCACGATCGCGAGGCCAACAACGACCTCCGCTGCAGCAACGACCATCACGAACAGGACCGATACTTGGCCGCCGATGTCATTGAGGCCCCAGGCCAAGCCAATGAAGGTGAGGTTTACGGCGTTGAGCATCAGCTCGACGCACATGAACATGACGAGTGGGTTGCGGCGAACGAGCACGCCGACGGTTCCGATGGAGAAGACGAGTGCTGAGAGCACCAAGTAATAGGTGGGAGTAAGCATCAGGCGTCGTCCCCTTCTGTGGTGACGGCAGCTGGTTCGTCAGCTGGCATCTCCGCTTCGGTATCGTCAGCCTCAGCGTCCTCATCGGGTGAAGATCCAATCGCCGGGATGTCGGGAAGCGGTTGCAGAGCACCGGGGATGCGTCGTGCCATGACGACGGCACCGACGACCGCCACGGTGAGCAGCAGCCCGGTTACTTCGAAGGCGAAGACCTGGTCGGTAAAGATCGCTTGGGCCATCTGGTTGACGTTTGGTAGAAGCTCGCCTGTCGGATCGGTGGCATCAAGGGCCAGCGTGAGTGATTCGTCGCCGGTAATTCGACCACCCGAAGAAGCCGAGAAAATGATCGTCATGAGCAGGCCAAAGATGGCCCCGCCACTGAGTAGGGCGAGCGGTCTCTGATTGATGATTGGTTCAATAGCAAGGTCTTCGGCGTTGTCGACGCCGAGAAGCATGATCACGAACAAGAACAGAATAACGATTGCGCCTGCGTAGACAATGACCTGAATAGCGGCGAGGAAGTGTGCCTCGACAACGAGGAACTCGATCGCGACACCAAACAGTGTCTGGATCAGAAAGAGTGCCGAGTGAACGGGGTGCTTCGACAGCACAACCCCGAGCGCGCCAAGAATGATGATGGCGCCTGCAATGAGGAACGAGACGAGTTGCAGTGTCATTTAGTGACCTTCCTCGTGCTCGTCATGTTCGCGTCCATGGTCGTCGTGACCGTGGTCTTCGGCGCTCTCCATTGCAGGAGTTTCGTCCAACAGGCCACGCTGAGCAGGTTCAGGGGCTCGAACTCCGTAACCCAGCTCGCCAGACCACGAAACAGTGTCCTGGTATGCGGCCGAACCGCCAGGTGATGTGGCGCGCATCCACCCAGAGGTGAACTCATCGTCGCCTTCTCGCCAGTCTTCCCACGGCAGCTTCTGCGGAGCGCCATCGTCGCCAACAACCAGTTCTTCCTTGGTGTAGATGGCGTCTTGACGGTTCGTGAAGGAAAACTCGAAGAGCTTCGACTCGGTGATTGCCTGTGTTGGGCATGCTTCGACGCAGAGGTCGCAGTGGATGCAGCGTAGATAGTTGATTTCGTAGACGTATCCGTAACGCTCGCCTGGCGAAACAGGGTCTGCCGGGTCGTTGTCAGCACCGCGCACGTAGATGCAGCGGGCCGGGCACACGCCAGCGCACAGTTCACAGCCGATGCACTTTTCCATGCCGTCTTCGTAGCGGTTGAGCACATGGCGTCCGTGGAAGCGTTCTGGCTTGTCGCGCTTTTCGCCCTCGCCACCAGCCTTGTATTCGCCAGTGACTCGCTCTTCACCGAGCTTCTTGAACGTGACTGCGAATCCTTCGAGATATCCCATCAGCCGTACTCCACGATTTCAGATTCGAGTCGACTCTTTCGTGCCGACTTAACCGCTGCCATGAGCAACGAACCACCCGCAAACAAGACGGCAAGGCCAATCGCTACTACGAGAATCACGTTCCAACCCTCGACGCCTGCGACTTGGATCGCTGCGAGCAGCAGGAACCAACCAAGTGCGAGCGGGATGAGCATCTTCCAGCCCAAGTCCATGAGTTGGTCATAGCGCAAACGAGGAAGCGTTGCTCGGAACCACACAAAGATGAACAAGAAGACGACGACTTTGAGGAAGAACCACATCATGCCCCACGCCCAACCACCGGTTTCGGTGAAGATCAGGAAGCTCGGCACATGTGGACCGCCGAAGAACAGCGTGACGATGATTCCTGCCATGGTGACCACGTTCATGAACTCTGCCAGGAAGAAGAGCGAGAAACGAAGTGAGCTGTACTCGGTGTGGAAACCACCAACGAGTTCCTGCTCGGCCTCGACCAAGTCGAACGGCGGGCGATTGAGTTCTGCTGTTCCGGCGATAAGGAAGATCACAAACGGCACGACACCGAGACCGATGACGTTCCAAATTCCGTCTGCCTGGCTGTTGACGATGTCGCTCGTTTGAAGCGAACCACTTGTCAGGAACACCGCTGCAAGCGAGAGGCCGAGAGCTGCTTCGTAGGAAACCATCTGTGCCGAGGCTCGAACCGAACCGAGCAACGGGTACTTCGAACCTGAAGCCCAACCTGCGAGCATGACACCGTAGATGCCGAGGCCCGACATGGCCAAGAACAACAAAATGCCCATTGGCGGGTCGACGAGTTGAAGTCGGAAGGTGTTCTCACCGAGGGACACTTCGCCGTTCCCATTGGCGAAGTCGCCACCGATCGGGACCATCGAGAACATCAAGAACGCCGGTATCAGAGACAGGTACGGCGCGATCTTAAAGACGAACTTGTCCGCTCCATCTGGGGTGATGTCTTCCTTGAAGAACAGCTTGATCCCGTCGGCGAGCGTCTGCATGATGCCCCATGGCCCAGCAACATTCGGGCCGATGCGGTTCTGCATGTCGGAGACGACCTTGCGCTCGAACCACACCATGAGCATGACCGATACGAGCAAGAAGACAAAGACGATGATGACCTTCAAAAGAATGAAGACGATGTCGAATTCCCAGAACCGCAACGTGGGGTTCCACCAGTCAAAGTCCTCGAGGTACTGCTGCTGAGCCACAATCACGATGCCATCTCCACGCGCACTGAAGTGACGATACGGGATACATCGAACAGTTCCGCGACTCTCGCGTTTGGTTGGTTAAATTCGATCGCAACACAGCCTCGCGCGACCTGGCCGTCAGCTGCGCACGGCAACTGAATCGACCCAGATGCATTGCTGACCGTGACCTCAGCGCCGGCTTGAAGGCCGAGTTGGGCCATATCGCCCGGATTCATCGAAGCCGTTGCACCTTGGGCGAGTCCGTGGAGCGATGGACAGAAGGTGAGCGTGGTGCCCTGGTCGTACATCTTGCGCTTGGCTACCAACAAGACTTCACCGTCGGGCACCTGCTCGGCGTCAAACGATGCAGGAGCTTGGGCCCTCACCGATGAACCGGAGAGCAACAGACCATCGGTTCCAGCGTCTTTGACCGAACCAATCTCGCTATGCAGTGGCGATGATTCCGCGATTTCAGCCTGAAGCTCTTCGATGTCGACAAAGCCCAGGTCAGCGCCGAGTTCGGCTGCCAGCTCGGCTGCGATCATCCAGTCTGGACGGGCTGTTCCGGGAGGAGTGACTTTGCGATTGAGTGGGCTGATGCGCCCTTCGAGGTTTGTGAACGTGCCGTCGACCTCGGTTGCAGTGGCGGCTGCCGGGAACACAACATCAGCTCCCGTCGAGGTGAAGTTGAGTAGAGAGTCCACCGAGATCAGGTAGTCGACGTTGTTGAACGCACGCTCAGCTAGAGACGCATCCGGGAAATCGGTCAACGGGTCGCATCCGAGCAGAATTGCTACATCGACGCCACCGTTCGCCGCGGTTCGCAGCATCGCTTCGGTGTTCTGTCCAACGTTTTCTGGCTCTCGTTTCCAACTCGCTGGCTTCGAGCCCAACTCGACCCGACCTGGAAGCAGTCCCGGCGCAAAACCCATGTCGAGCGCACCAAAGATGTTGCTGCGATGAAGGGCGGGCAGGAATGTTGTGTTCGGCCGACCAGCGAGTGCAGCGAGAGCATGTTCGATAGTTCCGCTGCTCTCAGCTAGAGAGCCAGGCCCGTAGATAACGGTGACCGGACCATCGCCGAGTGTGACACCGTCGATTGCGCCGTTGAGCAACGCGTTGACTGCAACGTGAGTGGCGCCAGGAAGCGCACGCACTGAGTGCGCAGCAAATGGCGTCAGGCCAGTGCCGGTCGAAGAGATCTCGATGAGCGTGGCACCATCTTCTTCAACAGCGTGACGGAGTCGTAAGAACAACGATCCGTGCGTTTCCTTGGGATCTACGCCAATGACGAGGACTGTGCCTCCCGCAGCGCAGGCTTCTGCGATCGTTGCGCGAGGGAGCCCAAGCACAAGACGCGGGTCGATCCCGTCGCCGACCTGCGCGTCGACGTTGTCGGTTCCGATGACCGACTTGGCCAGCTTCACCCATGCGTATTGGCTCTCGTTCGACATGCGGGACCCACCAAAGACCGCTACACGGGTCGGGCGAGCGTCCTGGATCGCGGCAGCGGCCGTTCGCAGCGCGAGCGGCCATGATGCAGCGACAAGTTGATCGCCATCTTCGTCGGCGGTACCGAGGTCGTTGCCACGGACGAGCGGCGTGGTCACGCGGCCTTCAGAGTTCCACGCTTCGAAGCTGAATCGTTCCTTGTCGCTGAGCCATCCCCAGTTCACCGCGTCGCTGTCGACCCCGAGGTATCGGAGCACTTCGTTGCGCGAGCTTTGAACGGTGATGCGGGCACCGACCGAGTCGGTCGTTGCCGTCGAGCCAATCTCGGCAAGGTCCCATGGA
>CAZHUR010000217.1:0-4974 GCA_964535395.1 uncultured Acidimicrobiales bacterium | reverse complement strand
TGGTGAGCCTTCTGAGTAGCGAGATTGAGTAGAACGACCTACAGACTTCCGTCCGTTGGCAGTTCTGCGGCGTTTCCGCCGAACTCATCGATGATGTCCAATGCTTCTTCGAGAGTGGTTACCGACTCGACTCGAAGGTCGTCGCCAGCAGCTGCTTGAGCTGCCTCAAAGTTGGCTTCGGGCACGAGGAAAATGTCGGCATCGTCGTCGATGGCAGCAAAGGACTTCTGGTGCACGCCACCAATCGCCCCGACCTGACCGTTGCGGTCGATACTGCCGGTCACGACGATGTTGGCGCCACCGGTGAGATCGCCTTCGGTAAGGACGTCGAGAACTGTGAGCGTGAAGGCAAGTCCGGCTGAGGGGCCACCGATGTCTTCGGTCGTGAACCCGACTTCGAAGGGAAGCTCGGCGTCTCGGAACTGCGTGTCGGCGTTGAGAATGCCCGCTCGTTCGAGAGCTCGCACTCCGAGTGTGATTTCGACCTCGACCGTTTCGCCACCTCGAAGCACTTCAAGAGAGACAACCTCGCCTGAGGTTCGGTCGACCAGTGCGGGGATCAAGTCATCGAATGAGCCAACATCGGTGCCTTCGAATCCCGTGATGCGGTCGCCTGACTCGAGCACGCCTTCGGAGGCGCCACCGGGGATGATCTCGGCCAGGTATGCGCCAACCTGACCATCGGGGTCTTCGCCGCCAGCAACGCCGAGGAAACCTCGGGTTTCGTTTGTGAGGTCCAACTCGAACGTACGAGGTTCAGTGCCAGGACGTGCCGCCACGATCTCGATCGTCGTGAGGTCTGGGTCCGAGAGGATGTCAAACAACTCGTTCGCTTCGGTGATCGGCGTTCCGTTCACCTCGGAGATGACGTCGTTTCGGGTAAAGGTGCCGTCGAGCACTCCACCTTCGACGATGTCGATGATGACCACACCAGCAGGCTCCGCAGTCTGGTAGCCGAGGTGTTCGAGCGCTGATGCAATCGCATTGTTCTGGGAGGTGAGCATTAGGAAGGCGTTCTCTTCGCGCTGCTCATCGATGGTTTGGTCACCGAGAATGAGGTCCTCGTGGAAGATCTGATCAGAGTCTCGTAGAGAGGACAGAACCCAGGTAAGTGGGGTCAGTCTGCGCTGGGTCACCGTGACAAATGACACTTCGCCGGGACTGGTGAACGAGTCGGTCCCATCTACTGTCACAAACTCTTCGGTCTCGAACGTGTCACCGGGCTCGAGCGAGAAGTACGGAATCTCAATGACAACGGCAGCAACAGCGAGCGCGAGACCGACGAAGAAGGCCGCTCCAAACAGTTTCACCTGAAATGAAGAACCTTTGGAGTCCTCCATCCCTAAATCGAGCACCGGTTCGGCTACGGTAGAATCCTGCTTAGCCTCATTGGTCATGCTGGATCTCCTCAACCAGAGGACATGGCTGCCCCAATGTTGTGATGTTGGTTTCCAATTCGCTTCCTAGCCTGAGGATCGTAGGTTCTGATGACAAGTTTCGCACCACGTCCTGAAAACACATCGGCACGTCGCGATCTTCCAGTTGAGCCAAAACCTGAACGATCGTTCATACAAAAGCTAGGTGTTGGCTTTCAAACACCGGCTCAAGCTGAGTATGGCGCAGACGCGTATCCGTCGCTATTGCGCCGAATTACGTCGGTTTTTTTGCTCATTGCCCTGCTCGTTGTCTTGGGCGTTGCGGTCGCCGCGTCGATCGGCGCAGTCCTTCTCGTAGCCGGGTTCCTCCTCGAACAAGCGATCTCTGGCTGACCTGGCTTTGCCAGTCCGGAATCGGTCCGAAAAGGCCAAGACCCGCCGGTGAAGGCGGGTCCCGTGCAAATCTCTCAAACGCGCCAGAGGCGCTATCGACTACCGACCAAAGAGTCCGCGGCGTGAGCTACTTTCTGTTGAGCCGAGGTCGTCGACCTGGTCTGCAGCACCCTCCGCGGCGTCACCCTCAAGGGTCTTCACGAACTTGTCGAACAAGCCCTGCTTTTGGCCACCTTCGGCCGCATCGCCCGCTCCGTCAGTGAGATCGATATCGGAGTCGACAGCTTGCTCGTCGACATTCAGTACGTCGAGATCCGAGACATAGGACTCATCGGCTTCGGGGGCTTCGATGCCCGCCTCGGCTTCTTCGACCGATGCCAGGTCGGCCTCGACGGCTTCGACCGGTGAGACTTCGCCGTCGGCGACTGCGGTGTCTACTTCGCCGTCAGCTGCGTCTGCAGTTTCGGTCGCCGCGCCGCTCGCGTCGTCGCTCGAAGCCTCATGCGACGGCCAATCCACACCATCTGCGGCGGCTGAATCGGCTGTGGCGGAATCGGCACCCTGAGCTGGGTCACCGTCTGCGAACACCGTTGACGCACCAGCTGCAGCAGCGCCAGCGACCTGCACCCGGAAGTACGGCTGGAAGTCGTACTGGATTTCGTTCGTCTCATAAATTCTCGGACGCTCGATCGAGTCGACATTACGCAAACGTTCAGCGGCCGCCACGGCAGCCTCAAGGTCGTCGCAAGACTCTGCGGCAAGAGTGCCATCGGTTCGCTCATACATGACAATGAAGGCCATTACATTCTCCCTAGATCCGGAAATTCTGGTGTTCCATTAGGTTGATTCCTTCTGCTGACCCAGCAGAAACATTCGTACAGTTAAGCTCCAGCAGTACCACTACCTGAGCGAGGGACAAAACCGGGGATGACCACTCGACGTGATCTCATACGCGCGGAAGCAGGTCAGCGGCTCGAAGAAGTTCAACGATCCCAGGATCACAGCGACCCGAATATCCGAGCTCTGGGGCTTGGATCCCTCGACCGGATGGGCCATCTGACAGACGAGATGCTTCGCTCAGCGCTGCTCGACCCAGACCGCTCGGTGTGCGTTCGCGCAATTGAGTTGTCTGTCGATCGAGCCTCTGTAAATCTTTCCGATCTGTTGTCTCACGACGACGATCTCGTCGTCGAAACAGCGGCGTGGGCACTCGGTGAGCGACCAAACGTCGACCCGGACATCATTCGCTTACTCACCACGGTCGCCCAAGAGCACGACGTGTCGATTTGTCGCGAGGCCGCAATCGCTGCCCTGGGGGCCATTGGCGATCCGGATGGTCTTCCCGCAATCCTGGGTGGTCTCAAGGATCGAGCCCCCGTTCGCCGCCGAGCGGTTCTTGCACTCGCTCCCTTTGATTCGCCCGAAGTGACCATGGCTCTTGAGACCGCCCTCCAAGACCGCGACCGACAAGTCCGCCAAGCCGCCGAAGACTTGCTCTAAACCGTTCAGTCGGGCTGAGGTTCGACCCCGACGTAGCGTGCGCTGGGGCGGATGATCTTGTTGTTCGCTGCCTGTTCGAGGAGATGTGCAGACCATCCAACGATCCGACTCACAGCAAAGGTTGACGAGAAAAGGTCGGTTGGAACGCCAGCGAGATGCAGAACGATCGCTGCATAGAACTCGACGTTCGTGACGATCGTGGCGTCAGGTCGCCACTCGTTCAAGACTCTGAGCAAGCGACGTTCAATCTCGCCTGCTTGGTCGACGAGCTCTCCGCCGAGTGCCGACGCTGTCTCAGCAAGCAGAGCGGACCGAGGGTCTTCGGTCGCGTATACCGCGTGACCAAAGCCCATGATCTTTTTCCCTTGCTCCAACTGCATCTGGGCCCATGCCTCCGCGTTCGATGGATCCCCGATCTCTTCAATCATTTCGAGTACTCGACTTGGTGCGCCTCCGTGAAGCGGTCCGGCCAGCGAGGCCAGAGCGCCACCGATGATCGAACTGACGTTGGCTCCAGTGCTGGTAATCACCCTCGTTGTGAAGGTCGAATTGTTGAAGCCGTGATCTGCGGTGAGGACGAGATACCGCTCGAGCGCGGTGGCGACCTCGACGGTCGGAACCAGCCCGGTGATCATGCGGAGATAGTCCGCTGAGTGTCCAGCCGATGGATCAGCGTCGAGAGGTGTCAGGCCATTCTGAATTCGATGGGCTTGGGCGAGAACGCTCGGCACCGCTCCGATCAGGTCGAAGACCGCGGCACAGCGGGCGGGCTCATCGAGATCGAGCGTCGGGGTCGGGTTGCTTAGGAACGGCAGCAGTGACCGCAGTGCGTCGTATGGGTTTTGCGTGTTGGTCGCGACGAGGGCCAGAACCTCTTGTACGCGATCTGACAACTGTCGAGCCAAACCGAGTCGTTCCCGAATCTCCTGCTCGGTCCCTGGATCTGGAAGATCGCCAACGAGCAGCAGGCGGGTCATGGCTTCGAAGCTGTCGTTTCGAGCGACTGCGGTCGCGTCGAACTGGCGATAGTGATAAAAGCCCTCAGCTCCGCGCACGCTGCCGATCGCCGTTTCAGCGACGATGACCCCTTTGAGCCCGGCTGGAGCAAGCCCGGTGGAGTTGGCGGTGGTCGGCGGAACTGGAGCGTCGAGTGTGTTTGCCATTTCTCTAGGATGGGTCCGTCTCGATGTATTATCAATATTGATCAAGTCAACGTTGATCGGCTCAAGTTGTTCGCCCTCAGGTAAGGAACCAGAGATGTCCAGCCAGCTAACGGCAACCGAAGCAGCAGCGCGTTTGGGTGTCCAACGCGCCACGTTGTACGCCTACGTCAGTCGCGGACTCATCTCGCGTACGGTCGCGATGGATGGACGTTCGAGCCTTTTCGACGCCGACGAGGTAGAGCGGCTACGCGCTGGCCGCCGGACAGCGACCGAAGGAGAACTCGCGACGCTGATCACGACCCGACTGACCCTAGTGAGCGACGAAGGACTGATCGTCGGCGGCAGCGACCTCGTCGAGCTCCTCGGCGATGGTCTGACGTTCGAACAAGTGGCGGACCAGCTCTGGGAAGCGGGGCCCGACGAAGCGTGGCCTGACATTACAGACGAACACAACCTCGCGTCCGTGCTCTCCGCCCTTCCGGACACCACGCGCCCGCTCGATCGCCTGAGGATCGTCACATCGGTTCTCTCAGCCCACGACC
>CAZHUR010000216.1:0-4979 GCA_964535395.1 uncultured Acidimicrobiales bacterium | reverse complement strand
GGGATGGGTTGGGCCGCGTCCGCGTCGACCATGCCGTTGATTTCCGGAGGCACCGGGCCGTTCTGATATTCGATCGAAGTGTGTGAGCCGACCACCCAGTCGAAGTTGGGCACGACTTCTGTGGAGCCGCCACAGGTTGCGAGTCCGGCTGCTTCCGGTGGTGTGATCGTGGCCTCGCCATTGCCGATGATGCACAGGTCGGGGTCTACGGGAGCGTTGACGTAAGCCAGCACGATGTCGAGCGTCGGATTGTCGCTGATCACGTTGTTTTCCACACGTGGAGCCAGTGGGCTCGGCGACGTGGCGGTCACGTTTTGGCCGAGCAAGATCGCAGCTGTGGTGTTGCCAACGATGCGATTCGAAAGCACGGTCGATCGAACGGTTCCACCGATGTGGATGCCGACCCCAAAGCTGGTGTCGAAGGTCTGGTTGCTCAGTGGCGACTGGCTGAACCCGTTGTTCTGAATGATCGACCCAGAGATGAAAACGCCGGTCGACGCTGCCACCTCGCCATCCTCAACGACGATTCCCGCACGGTTGTTGCGGCTAGTCACCGATTGGATCGCCACGGCGTCTTGGGCTCCAACAACCGAGAAACCGCGAGCCGAGAACTCGGTCAAGGTAGTGGTGACCAATGTGTTGCACTGCTGACACTCCGAGATGAGAACGCCAGACGCACCGTGGCCCGACTGCCAGCCTTCTCGCACCTCGGCATTGATCACGTTGCGCAACGCAATGCCGTTGAGCGCCGTGTTTGAGGTGGTGACGTGGAACGCTCGGAACCCGTCGATCGGGGTGAGCAGCAGAGCCTCACCCACAGCGATGGCATCTCCGAGGTAGTTGCGCACCGTCAGATTCTCAATAGCGACGCCGCTTGCATTCACCGAAATGCCGGTGGTCAACGAGTGGTTGCCATCGATGAAGACCGTGTTTCGGTTGCGGCCTCGGATCACTAGGTCTTGGGTGTTGACGACCACTTCTTCTGGGTAGACGCCTGGGTCGATCAGGATCAAGTCGCCAGGTTGGGCGCGGTCGACCGCACCTTGGATGGTCGGCTCGTCGACAGGCACTCGAATAGAGCTGACGCTCGGTGGCGGCAGTGTGGTGATGACCGGCTCGACGACCTCGCCCTCGGGTGTGGTGCCGTTAAACACCGGCGATCCAATATCGTCACCTTCGCGTGCTGCGCAGCTGGCAACGAAGATCATCGCGCACACGAAAAAGGCAAATGTGCGGAGCCGCTGCATGTGAACGAGGCTAGTGATCCTGCATTGCCGCAGCGGTGACCGAGGCGGCGGCTGCGCAGAGTGCGGCGTGGAACTCGTGGTGGTCGCGGATCGGTACGTCGTGGCCAGCTGCGACGTTGTGCATCGAGTCGACGTCCAACAGGGTCGCCAGTTCTACCTGGCGTCGCGTCGGTACGACGACGTCTTGGGCAGTAACGACAAAGGCTGAGGGAACGTCGACCGGGCCTATCCAGTCGTCGTTGTTGAACGTGCCGAGCGAAGCTCCGGCTTCGAGCAGGTTGACCGGGTCGGCGCTGGCTACGACGTCGCCAATCCATCCGGGGTATCTGCGGGTGCAGAATCCGCGCAGAGCCGTAAAGGCTCGCTCCTTGACCGACTCTGGTGAGCGTCGAAGGACCTTGGCTGTTTTGCTCAAGACCTGGAATTGGCCCGCCTCGAGCTTGCTTTCGGCGAAGGTGCCCGACGTTGCCGACAACACCAACCCAGCGCAGCGCTCGGGGTGGTCACGCAGCATCGTCTGGGCAACTGCGCCGCCCAGGCTGAAACCGCACACCACAGCCGTGTCGATGTTGAGTGCGTCGAGCACCGCAACGGCGTCATCGGCAGCTGCTTCGAGGCTGAAGGCTTCGTTTCGACGCGGGCCCTGGCCGTGGCCGTGCTGGTCGTACATCACCACACGCTGTTGTTTGCTCAGGTGCGGAAACGAATAGCCAAAGTTCGTTGGTGCGTCGATGTTCCACCCATGCAGAAGGAGAAGCGGGAGCGTGTCGGTTTGACCCGAATCCCAAACGATAGTGGAGGCGCGGCCGGGGAGGTCAACCTCTCTCGGTTCGGAGAGTTCGAAGCGGGGATGCATGGCGGGACTCACCCGACGCTGACGACCTCTACCGACAGCGAACCGCCCGCTGGGGTCTCGAACGACACCGTGTCTCCGGCCTTTGCTCCGGCGAGCGCTTCACCCAGCGGAGAGCCAGGAGACAGGTTCTCCATGCCTTCTTGGCGTTCTTCGATTGACCCGTAGAGGTACTTCTCGGTGTCGTCGTCGCCTTCGTAGCGAAGTTCAACGACCGAACCGGTCTGCACGGTGCCGTCGTTGACAGCTTCGACGATCACCGCTTCTTCGAGGGTCTTGGCGAGGAACATGATTCGTCCCTCCATCTTGCCTTGCTCTTCTTTTGCAGCGTGATAGTCGCCGTTCTCGGAAAGATCGCCGAGTTCTCGTGCAACCTCGATCTTGCGGGCAATGTCGATGCGTCCGCGGGTCGTGAGGTCCTCGTGTTCGTCTTTGAGACGGTCATAGGTCTCTTGGGACAGTTCCTTGCTAGCCATAGGATGCAGGATACCCGCGCCTAGGCCAGGTGTGTTGTGTGCCTAGATTGGGGCTATGAGCGCACTTCTTGTTGTTACCTATGACGTTTCCGATGCCGACCGTTTTGCCGACTACAATCCGGGCAGCCTGAAGGCCCTGCGCGCCACAATCGACAAGCACGGTGGCGAGGTGCTCGCCGGCGGCCTCGCCGATATCACCGTTGGAACAGGGCAAGAGAAGTGCGTGGTGATTGCATTTCCAGACGCCGAAGCGGCCAAGGCATGGCAGGACGACGACGAGTACGCACCGCTCAAGGCAATCCGGTACGAGTCGACTACCAACATCACCGAGCTCATCGTCGGTGGGTCGTAATTAGCGGTAGCAAGTAAGTAGTACCTAGATGGCCTTGAGCGCCGACAGCACGTCATCGAGGAGTTCGTGCTTGTCCTCGAGACCGACCGAGAGGCGCACCATCGACTCGCCGATGCCAACTTCGGCTCTTCCTTCTGGACCGAGACGTCGATGGGTGGTGGTCGCCGGGTGAGTGGCCAGGCTTTTCGAGTCACCGACGTTGTTCGAAATGTCGAACAGTTGGAGTGAGTCGAGGAAGGTGAACGTGTCGTCCTTGTCACCGTCGATCGTGACCGCGATGATCGTGCCACCCTTGCTCATCTGTCTCATTGCCAGGTCGAACTGTGGGTGACTCTGATGGCCTGGATACAAGGCGCTGGTGAGCTTTGCATGATCTTGCAGTGCCTCGGCTAGGTACAACGCCGACGCCGAAGCAGCGTCGACCCGGAGCCGAAGCGTCTCCATGCCCTTGACCAATGTCCATGCGTTGAATGGGCTGAGCGATGGGCCGGTATGGCGCATGAATGGCATCAGATGGTCGTCGAGAAATTGGTTGGTGCACAGCACCGCTCCACCGAGCACGCGACCTTGACCGTCGATATGTTTGGTCGCCGAGTAGACGACTATGTCGACGCCGAAGTCGAGAGGATGTTGCAGGACCGGACTTGCAAACACGTTGTCGAGAATGAAGAGCGCCCCGGCATCGTGCGCTAAATCGGCGACAGCTGCCAGGTCGATAATCTGAAGCCCCGGGTTCGACGGTGACTCGGCAAAAACGGCCTTGGTGGGTTGGCTCAACGCCTGTTCCCACTCAGAAATCTCACAGCCATCGACCAGTACGGTCTCCACGCCCATGCGGGGCAAGATCTCGGTGAGGATCACGCTGCACGAACCAAAGAGGGCCCGTGACGCGACGACCCGATCGCCTGCGCCCACATAGGAGGCGAGCGAGGCAAACACCGCTGACATTCCCGATGCTGTCGCCATGCAGGCCTCGGTGCCCTCGATTAAGCGGAGGCGTTCTTCGAACATCGCGACGGTCGGGTTTCCATAGCGCGAGTAGATGAAGCGATCGATGTCGCCCGCAAAGGCAGCTTCGGCTTCGGCAGCTGTGCCATACACGTAGCCCGATGTGGGGTAAATCGCCTCCGCGGTTTCGTCGAATGGTGAACGCGTTAGGCCACCACGAACAAGGTTCGTGGCCTCAGAGCGGCCAACCGGGTTGTGGCCGGCCCCGTCGTTACGTTTTGTGGTCATCGCGTGCGCCTACTGGTGCTTCCACGGAAGACCAGCGCCACGCCAACCTCCGGTGCGATGCATGTTTGCATCGTGGTCGCCTTCGAAACCCTCGAGGACGTTGTAGACCTCGGTAAAGCCCGCTGCGGTAAGAGCCGAAGCGCCCGCAGCCGATCGCGCGCCCGATCGACAGATGACAACTACTGGCTGATCAGGAGTAAGGCCGCCGGCCACGTCGCTCACGAAATTCTCGTTTTGAGTACCGTCGGGATACCTGGTCCACTCGACGAACCGAGTCTCTTCGAATACGGGTACGCCCACAAAGGTCCACTCTGCACGAGTACGACAATCGACCAAGATCGCGTCTTCACGCGAGGTCAAAAGTTCGTACGCATCGTTGGGTGTGAGGTCGCCTGTGTAACTCATGGTGCAAGCCTACGTATGAGCATCGTCAAATGCCGAAGCAATCTGCAGAAATGCGGGCAGACTATGGCTATGACCTCATCACCGACCGGAAATGATCCCCGCATCGACGGCCAACTCCGCTATCGGGTGCTCACCGGAGAAGACTCAAGCGAGTTCTGTGAGCGAGTTTCCCAGGCGCTGGCAGAGGGCTATGTGCTGTCGGGGTCCCCGTCAATTACAGAACGCGACGGAGACATCATCGTTGCGCAGGCCATCGTGTTGCCCGACGCGTTTACTTCTAGCGAAGCACCCGTAAAGACCGGGTTCGCTGCACGCTCGTGAGCGGTAACGCAGGGCAGGGGTATTTCATCTCGCCCGAAGAAGGTCCCGGGCCCGGAATTCTTCTCCTGCATTCCTTCTGGGGGCTCAAC
>CAZHUR010000215.1:0-4979 GCA_964535395.1 uncultured Acidimicrobiales bacterium | reverse complement strand
CTGTACGACACAGCCTCGTCTGGTTGGTCGCCGTTGCTTGAGAAGAACGCAAGCATCGTGAAGATGAGAAGGAAGAACAGTGCCCAGCCTGCAAGGCGTGCAATGTTCGACTTTTCCTCTTTCGGAGACGATGGGGGCTTCGGAGATGATGGTGCCATGTAATAACCCTAGTTGCTTGAGGTCTCAATCGGAGAGCGACGGCGGTCTATTAGGTGTAAACCAAGATTGGCGGATCTAATTCCTATTTCAGTGACCGTAGCGAACAATTCAGAAGGCCTTTACATCTCCTAAACGATCTTCTTACGGTTTTCAAGAGGCCCGAGCGCATGTGAGCCATATACCACCGTACATCGCGCGCGGCGGAGTCGGCATCGCGCGGTCCGCGCGAGGTACCGAGGAGCGGGATACGATCAGGGCAATGAAACGTAGTTGTGCTCGTCCAACGTGCGCGATCGCCGCTGCAGCGACGATGTCGTACGACTATGAGGCCCGAATCGTCTGGATTGAGGCCCTTCATTTTGAAGGTCACCCAATGAACCACGACCTCTGCGCTCAACACGCCGATCGTTCAACGCCCCCTCAGGGATGGGAACTGCGAGACGAACGCTCTTCGCGGGGCATCTACGCCCGACACGCCAGCTGACATTCGCTCGATCGCATCTACGCGCTAGCGTTTCGGTGTGACCACCGATTCTGACCGCACCACAGCATCGATCGTCGAGCCCGGTCGATCCTGGGGCGTGCCAGAGGCAGCGGTTGGCTGGTTCACTGCTCAATTCGTCGGCTTCGCAGCCTTTGGTGTCGTTGCAAGCCTGGGTTTTGATCTCATTCGTCCTCAGCGGCCCGGTGGCTTCCTCGGCCGAGCGGTGGGGCAGAGCCGGACGGGCGAGTTCACCGACGACACTCTCCCGCTGTTCTTGCAAATGCTGCTCCAGGTGCCGGGCTGGATTGTCATGCTCGGGTTGGCCTGGGTTCTTGCCGGGCTCGCTGGCAAAGCCCGGCCTGGTTGGTCGCTGAAAGGCGAAATTGGCGACGTCGGTAAGGGGGTTGTTGTTGGGTTCCTGCTCCAAATCCCGATCGTGATCATCGTGGTCAACTTGATCATCTTGGTGTTTGGTGAGATCACTCCAACCGGTCGGCCGTTGTCGCTCGTCGACAGCATCGAAGGGCCACTCGACGTTATTGCTCTCTTCGCCGTAGTTACGATCGGCGCCCCGGTCGTTGAGGAGTTGTTCTACCGAGGGATCATTCAACGTTCGCTGGTCGAGCGTTTCGGTCCCTGGATTGGTATTGGCATTACGAGCTTCCTCTTTGGCGCCGTGCACTTTGCTTGGGTCGACTTGTTGCCGCTCACCGTCGTTGGTGCAGGGTTCGGTATCCTCGCCCATCGCGCAGGGCGGCTCATGCCCGCAATCATTGCCCACATCACCTTTAATACCGTCGCTCTCGGCGGGCTCTTGCTCGCTAGCTAAGGCGAGACTTCGTTGCCCGAATAACCCCGGTTTGGGTCGTTCGGCCTGAATTTGTCCTCCCGGCTTACCAACGTGGCCCAACGGTCGATTGGAAACGGATACGAAACGAAGGTGATGTGATGAAGCCGTCAAAGGTCCGGCCGAAAAGTTGTCCAAAGTGTGAGCGGTCAATGGTGTCACTAAACCTGGAGATCGACTCCGCCACCCGTACCCTGCATTCATGCACGTACTGCGACCTTCGAATTTGGGAAGCTGCCGGCTCAACTATCTCGCTCGATGGTGTCCTGGACGAGATTGCCGATTCTGCGAAGGGTTGAACCCCTTTGTCGAGCCACTAGTGGAAAACTAGCGGTGTGATGGAAAACGACCTAGATGCGCCGCGCTCGGACCGCTTAGAGAAGTGGGTCACCGGCATCGTTGTCGCGTCTTGTGCGTTGTTTGTCTTCGCACAACTGAATCCAGCGCTGCTCTTTGAGGACACCACCCCGACAGGTGGCGACATGGGCGCCCACGTTTGGGGTCCGGCGTTTTTGCGCGACGAACTTCTCCCGAATTTCCGATTGACCGGTTGGACCCCCGACTGGTATTCGGGCTTTCCAGCTTTTCACTTCTACTTCGTCATCCCGGCTCTCGCCATCGTCGTTCTCGACGTGGGGCTCACACCGTTCCTCTCGCTCCCGATCGTCGGGGCGCTGCTCTTGAGCGGGTTTGCTGCTGGCGTGCGGGGGAACCGAAGCAGAGCCATCCAAATCTTCCTCGCGACCGCGGTGATAGCGCCCCTCATCGTCAGCCTGCCGTACAACGTCGCGTTCAAGCTGATCTCGGTGAGCGGCGTGGTGATGTTCCCGGTCGCCGCGTGGGCTCTCGGCCATTTTTCGGCGCTTCGCTTTCCCGGACCAGCGATTCTCAGCATCGCCAGCCTCGCGTTTGCCTTCGACCGTTCCTTCAATATCTACGGTGGCAACATCGCGTCCACGTTGGCTGGTGAATTCGCAGCTTCGATCTCGCTTGCGATGTCTTTGGTCGCCCTCGGATTGATCATTCGGGGCACCCGAACCAAAGAAGGTTTGGTCTGGGCAGGAGTCATGATCGCGTTGACCGGGCTCAGTCACCTGCTTCCGGTTTTCTGGTTACTCACCGTCGTTACCATCCTCATGGTATTGCGCCTCGTCCAACGCAAATTCGCCGCGTTCCCGTGGATACTCGGTGCCGGTGTGCTCGGAGGTCTGGTTTCAGCGTTTTGGGTCCTGCCCTTCGCTGCTCGTTCAGCCTTCCTGAACGACATGGGTTGGGAACGCATCGAGATCATTCATTCGCCGCTCGTCACCCGCAGCAACCTGAACCCAGCGGACGTACTCAGCGACTACCCGCCCCTTCCGGTACTTCTCACAATTGCAGCGGTGGGGCTCGTGCTCTCGGTCATCCGTCGCGTCGAGCTGGGCGGATTGCTGTTCTTGTCGGCAGCAGCGATGGCCGCTGCGTTCGTGTTCTTTCCCGATGGGCGCCTGTGGAACGCTCGCATCCTGCCGTTCTACTATCTGAGCGTCACACTCCTCGCTGGTCTTGGAGTGGCCCTGCTGCTGAACGAACTTGCTCGCTCGTCCTTTGTGCTGCGAATTGCTGCTCTTGGATCCGCAGCGATTCTGCTCATCCCGGGCGAGATCCGCGGAGCGGTCGTGTGGCCCGAACCGGGCGGAGATGGGGTCACCCCACCAATTAACTCGTTGGGTGACCTCGGGCCGATTCTGGCCGACTACATTCCAGCCGCTGGTGGCTACGCGATCCGAGTGCTTGCGATACTCGTGGTGGTTGCTGTTCTTGGCACCGAGATTCCACGACAGTTGCAGCGTCTATTGAACAACGTCGAGATCGTTGGCACAGTTTCCGCAATCGCAGTCCTCATCGCGTCGCCAGCTCGAGATCTCGACCAGCTTGGCGTCAGCGGCGCCGAACTTTTCTGGACGATCGTGTTCGCTCTCGCGGTTGCGGTCCTGACCGCTGTGGTGATGTCGGTCGTCCTTCGAGCTCTCTCACAACGTCAGCTCTCCGAAGAGCTCGCCATCGAGAGCCAGACCAGCGACGGAACCGTGGCTACCAGCGCACCGGTTCTGAGTGAGCCAAATCCACCGCGCGGGTTGCTCGCAGCCTTATCGCGACACTTCGGCTCGGACGTCGATGGCGGCACCATTGCCGGCCCACTCGTGGCCGCCACTGCAATGTTCGTATTACTCGGCCTCGCGTTGAACACCATCGGCGGGCTGACAGAAACCCCAGAAGGGCGCAGCTGGACGTTCGCGGGCCTCGACATCACCTCCGACGACAACAGCTTCGTTGGCGGCTGGTCTGCGTGGAACTACTCGGGCCTCGAAGGCAAGGGAATCAACACCGCCGGGCTCGGTGACGTTGGCCAAGGCGGCTTCGAGGAGTATCAACTCATCCAACGCACGATGCTTGGCGTTGGCCAAGAGATCGGGTGCGGTCGGGCAATGTGGGAGTTTGCTCCCGAGCTCAACCGCTACGGTACGACCATGGCAATGATGTTGCTTCCGCTTTGGAGCGACGGGTGCATTGGGTCCATGGAGGGGCTCTTCTTTGAAGCTACGCCGACCGTGCCATACCACTTCCTCCTTCAGACCGACTTGTCTGCCGAACGCCGCACGATCGGCGAACAGAGTGTCGGTGGTCCATCGCAAGCAATGCGCGACCTTCCATACGGCACCTTCGACATCAATCGGGGTGTGGAGCGACTGAACGAGTTAGGCGTCCGCTATTACCTCGCCTTCTCGCCATCGACGATCGTCGAAGCCCGGAGCCACCCCGGACTGACCGAGGTCGCATCAGCGTCTCCGTGGGTCGTCTTCGAAACCAACTCCGATCTCGTCGTTCCCCTCGAGACCGAACCGGTCGTCGTCGAAGGAATCAGTGACTCTCAGCACGAATGGCTCGACGTAGGAGTCGAATGGTTCGACGACCTCGAAGCCACCCGGCCAGCTTCGAGCGGCCCGGACGAGTGGGCCACGGTCAGCGCGGACGAAGTCCGATCTCGCTACCTCTCCGAAGAGGGTGGACTCGCAGGTTCGATCAGTGTCGATGACCCAACGCTCGCCGACCTCCTGCCCGACACCACGATCGACACGATGCCGGTGATAACGAACACCCTTGCCGAGACGGACCGAATTAGCTTCACCGTCGACCAGATCGGCACCCCGGTCTTGGTCAAAGCGTCGTTCTTCCCAGCATGGGAAGCCCGCGGAGCAGAAGGCCCCTTCCGCGTCGCCCCCAACTTTATGGTGGTCGTGCCGACTGAAACCGATGTGGAACTCGTCTTTGTCAGAACAACAACAGACCTCGTTGCCATCGTGCTGACGGGAATTGGCCTGTTGTCTGTTGGAGTCCTCGGCGTCACCCTTCGAGGTGGAGCCAGCCGACGGAAAGAAGACGTCGACATCTTGGCACCAGGCCCGACCGAAGCCGAAGCGGATCTACTCGCCGAACGCGAACCAGAAC
>CAZHUR010000214.1:0-4985 GCA_964535395.1 uncultured Acidimicrobiales bacterium | reverse complement strand
GACGATGACAACATCGTCGCGGCGATCCGAAATGAGTTTCTTGTCGACATTGCGGCAAACGGGGAGGTGCCACCAGCCAGCCGTTTCCTCAGCCAACCCTTCGGTGTGTTCCAGGCGCCAGCGATCCTGCCGAACGGCGACGTTCTCGCCGCATTGCTAGACGCCTCGGGCAACAATTTGACTCGCCTCACAGACAGTGTGGGTTCATTGATCGCGACCGCTCAGGGGCCAATGTTCATCTCGGCGACTCCAGACGGCTCTCGGGTTGCTGTTCTCGTGCCCACCAACGACGCACAAGATGCTGAGTCAGAGGTGATTGCGTTCCAGTTCGACGAAGAGATCGAGCTCGAACTCGGCCGGGTCACGATCATCGATCTCGAGTCTGGTGACGTCGAGACGTTGAGCCAGCGAGGCGTGGTCGCTATGAGTTGGAGTCCCGATAGCAGCGTCCTCGCGTTACTTGGATCGAACCAGAACGGGTTTGGCCTGCAATGGAGCTTTGAGACCGACTCTGGCACGTTGCTCGGCGACACCTTTGCCCCGAGCAATCGCCTCGCCCAGAGATACCTGCCGTTCTTTGATCAGTACAACCTTTCGTCGACCTGGTGGTCACCCGACAGCAATGCGATTGTTTTCTCCGGTGAGACCGCAGGCGAAACTGGGGTGTTCGTCGATCGGGTCTTTGATGATGCAGCCGCACAGAAGGTGTCAGAGGGCGACATTGCCTTCTGGAGCCCCGCTCAATAGCGAACCGGAGCGGGAGATGACGTGCCCCGAGCGGGCACGCACCGAAGGTGCAAGAGCGGGAAATCACGTGCCCTGAGCGGGCACGCACCGAAGGTGCAAGAGCGAGAAATGCTGTTACAAGCTTGGATCGGTGCAGCCGGCAAAGCCGCCGGTTCCGCTTGAGAAGTCGTCAACGAAATCGCTGAGGTAGCCGGTGCCGGGATCCGCGGTCGTGCTCCAACGGATGAGTCCATCAGCGATTGCTTTGGCCTGTGACCACTGCGCTTCGTTGTCGATATAGACAGCTTCTTCGCTCGGGTTACTCAGGTAGCCAACCTCGGTGATGACCGATGGGACTCCTGGGGTATGGCGGTGGATGCCGTAGAAGTCTTCGCCGCTTGAGTTGAAGCGGGTGCCGACACCATTGCGCCAGCCTCCTACCCAGTCAGCTTCATAGGTCGACATGTGGTCGATCATCTCTTCGAAGAGAAGTCCACCTAGGCGGCGAGCTTCCGGGTTGCCTCCATCGACGAACATCTCGGTGCCCGGAGTCGACTGCTGCCGGGTGACGCCTCCGTTGTGGTGAATCGAGATGAACGCATCGGGGCCGAGCGAGTTAGCAATTGCTGCTCGCGAAGCAAGCGGCAGGCGGATGTCGGTGGTTCGAGTTAACAGCACGGAGTAGCCCGCCTCTTCGAGATACCACTCGACAATCTCGGCAATTCGGAGGTTGAGTGCCTTTTCGGTCACGCCCGTTGTGGGGCCAACAGCGCCTGGCTCAGAGCCACCGTGACCTGGGTCGATCACAAAGTCGACACTTGCGACTCGTTCGCCCTCGAAGATGGTGACTTCGTTTCCGCAAGGTGTCGATGCTCGCCACCCACCTTCGGCGCCCGCTCCAATGATGGGTAGCACGACGCCTCGCGGGCTGATGATCACGCCGCCATCACCGCTCGCTTCTGCGGTCTCGGCCGGTGGTGGGGCGGCGACCGGATCGGGAACCGCCGTCGTAGCCGGAGGAGCCGTCGTCGTTGTTGTCGTCGTAGTGGTGGTCGTCGTCGTAGTCGTTTCTGGAATGACCAACGGTTGGCGGTCATCGAGCTGTGCGGAGAGCATGTTTGGCACGCTCACGACCCCGAGCACTTCAGAAATTACCGCCGGCGCGGTGAAGTCTGTCGTTGGTGAAACGGCTTGACGTACCGCAGTGGTTGTTTCGGTCTCAACTCGATCTGGCTCTGTGGCGAGTCGGTCGCCCGCGGTTTGGGAGACGAGGTTGGTCTCGGTCCTCCCAAGTGGAGGGATCGCGAGCACGGCGGCAATTACGAGAAGAGTGCCAATCGCGGCGGTGAAAATGTAGCGCACAAGACCTCCGCGCCCGCCTGGGCGCAGCTGGGTAGAGACCGGGCCGCAAAGCCCGGACTTTGGAACGAAAAACGCCCCTGCTCCGCAGATTGAGATACTACGAAACCCCAGTTCAGAGGTGTGGGACCCTCAGAGCACCCTTGGGTGAAGGCGCGATCTGACCTGGCCTAGCTGTTGTTACCGGAGCCTCGGGTTGAGTCCCACGCGGACCCCGAATTATCTCGGGTAAACGGCTCTTTCGGTGGCGTGCGACCGGAAAGCTCTGCGTCGATAACATCGAGTTTCCAGCGGGCCTTTGAAATAGAAATCCGGAGATCAGCGACCTCGTGGCCTGTCTCAGCCTGTTCGGATTGCTCCAGGACATCGCGGTACGTAGACGATGCATCGACGAACCGTTCCTTGAGGTCGGCATCATCGGCGAGCGTCACCCGGGGATCTAGATCGAGAATCAGGTCACTCATTGCCTGAATTTCATCCTTGGTGGAATCGCGCGCGTCTGCGGTGGTTACCACTCGTCGGACCTTCTTGTTTCGAGACGAGATAACCGATGCGAGAGCAAGTGCCGCCGCGACAACAGCGAGGATTACCAAGATGCGCATACCTGCAAAGATACCGGTATCTGCAGGTTCAGCCGAGACAACCTCGGCCGCTTCTTGTTCCAAGACACCCTCAGGGATCGGCGCGAGTTGGTCTCCAAAGCCGATCAAAGCAGTGGCAGCATGACGAAATGACTCGGGTGGATCGGCTCGATCGAAGTCGGCCATGACTTGACCGATATTGAAAAACGGGAAGGTGTTGGTCGCTCCGCCAACGTGATCGCCCGTTACGAAGAGAACTGTGTTGGGACCGTTCTGTTGAGCTAAGAGGTCGAGGACTGCCTGCGAGAGCAGAAACGCCGGGTTCTGTGTCGGGTCGGCGTCTACTTGGAAGGAACGCTCCGTGAAGACGAATGCAAACTCACTCCCAAACTCAGAAACGAGGGCCGCCATGTCTTCTGGGTCGAGAACACCGGACTCATCCCAGAAACCCTGCTCGAGAATTCCTTCTGCAACGATTGCCTGCAGCGACCGTTGTTCGGAGTCCTGAGCTGCCAGGGGCCCTACGCATACCGAAAGAAGCGCTCCGATCAGAAGCACTACTCGAACGGGAAATTTCACTGAGTGGCTACCGGGGGTTCGTAATCAGGGCCATGATCTTCAATGACCTCTGGCTCGGCCTCTTCGACCAGCTCGATACCTTCGATGTCCTCACGGGTCAACGTGATCAACTCGTCGTTGGTCGGGTCTTCGATGTCGACCATCCGCACGGCGTGTCGGGAGACGGAAGCTTCGAACAGGTTCCGAGCTGTACGTCCGTTGCCGAAGCCCTGCCCGCGATCCTGCTGAGCGAAGAATTCAAGCACAGCCTCCTCGCCAGTCTCGTCGAGGTGGTACTCCTGGCTGCCCGAGATGAGGCTGAAAATCTTGAGCAACTCATCGTCGTCATAATCGTCGAAGCGGATCGTGCGCGGGAATCGAGACTTCATGCCGGGGTTTGCCTCGACGAGGTCTGCCATTTCGTTCGGATAGCCAGCGAGAACAACAACGACCGAATCTCGGCGATCCTCGACGAGCTTGACCATCGTGTCGATGGCCTCGCGCCCGAAGTCCTTCTCGCCACCACGGGTCAAAGAATATGCCTCGTCGACCAGTAGTACGCCTTGATCTGCGCGATCGAACAGCTCGTTCACCTTGGTTGCCGTCTGTCCGACGAAGCCCGCGACCATGCCGGAGCGATCGGTCTCGACCAGGTGACCTTTGTCGACAACGCCCAGGCTGCGATAGATCTGCGCGAGTAGTCGGGCAACGGTGGTCTTACCCGTCCCTGGGTTTCCGACGAAGATGAGGTGACGGCTCGAATCGGGAACCGGGAGGCCACGTTCTTCGCGAAGTTTCTGCACCTTGAGAAGGGCGGTGACGAGCTTGACCTCTTCCTTCACCGACTCGAGGCCGATCAGGTCGTCGAGTTCTTCAAGAAGTTCGTCGATATCGCGAGGCTCTTCAAGCTCGGTTTGGGCTTGTTCGTCGTCGGTCTTTGCGGCCTTTACCGGTGAGCCGCTGGTCGCCACGCTTGCATTTGAGTTCACGTTTCCGGTCTTCATGGTGCGAAGCATCATCGAACGGAATTGCTCGACACCGCTCAGTTCGAAACGACTGGTGTAGTCGTCGAGACCGATTGCGGTGTGAGCAATTCGAAGCGCGTGCTCGTAGTAGACGCTCGAATAGGCGGTTCCCGCCTGCTGGTCGGCAGCGACGATCGAGTTGAACAGACCCGATGGCTCGTTGAGCCATGAGCGCTTGCCACGAACCAGACCGGCAGCTCGGATGTCGGATGGCTTTGTGTCTGGCGGAAGAAGATCGGGGAAGTGTTTCTCGAGTGCGACAGCAAAGGCCTCGAGTTCGAGGTCGGAGTGGCTATCGTCGCAATCGATGAGAGCCGCAGAAGCATTGAATGCATCGAGTGCGAGATCCTTGCGCAACTGCTCGACCGACCGGCGCAGAGCTGTGTCGGTTACTGGTTCGAGAGCCGAAGCAACATCATCGATGAAAGCTTCCACCGCATTGGCGAGCCCGAGATCAGGTGTTTTCATGCCCTCAGCTTAGGTCCCCAGTGCTGCGAGCGAGGAGCCGGTAGCGTTGGTCTTCGTGATTGATCTTCGTAGCGATACCGTGACCCGACCTGGACCAGCAATGCGCGAAGCCATGGCCAGCGCCGAGGTAGGCGACGACGTATGGGGCGACGACCCTACGGTGACCCAACTCGAGGAAAAGACAGCGAGCCTTCTCGGCAAGGAGGCGGCTCTCTTCGTTCCGTCCGGCACTCAATCAAACCTCTGTGCCCTGCTCGCTCACTGTGAG
>CAZHUR010000213.1:0-4996 GCA_964535395.1 uncultured Acidimicrobiales bacterium | reverse complement strand
GTTCCCAGACTGGTCGGGCAAGGTCAGATCAGGGAATCGCTCGCCGACGGTTGGGCCGATCTCATCGGCGTCGATCTCAGGAATCGGGAGATCGATAAAGTCAGTCATTTTGGACCTTAATGGTTGGTTCGAGCGCATCGCTCATGGTCTTGTGCAGATAGCACGTGCGTTCGGCGATCTTCATGAGGCGTTCGAAGGTCGCGTCGTCTTCGTCACCGCTTAAGAACAAGTGTGTGTCAGCGGGATGAGCGCTACCGACGCCGTTCTCGTCCAAGCTGAATGGCGTGAGCTGCACGAGGCGGACACCGCGAATGCCCATCTTCTGGTATTCGATGTAACGCGACATCTGGGTCATATAACAAAAGCCGATGCCCGCGGCGAGTATCGCCAGCCCTGACGGACCCATTTCAGCGTCCGTCCGCTCGTCGGACTTCAGCGCGAAGTGGCTCGCTCCCGGCATCCCGAGCACCACGTCGGCTTCCATGGCTCCGCCTGGGTCGATGAGCGTGCTTCGGCCAATGACGGGCCGAATTGCGGGACCGTTCGACATATCGCCAGAGGCGACCGCCTGGACGCCTTCGGACTTTTGGCCGGTTCGATAGATCAGGTCGGCGAACGTCTCTGCATCAGCTTGTGGCGTTGGTGCGCTCGAGTAGGTAACGAAAGGATCTGCGACGTCGTCTGCTGCCGATGCAAGCATGGTCGTTACATTGCGTCGGCGTCCGTTCACATAGATCGCAAAGGTGTTCCGGAGCGGGCGGCGCATCAGCGCAAACGCCGGCGAGGCGTCCACAGCATCGCTCACCAGCTGGGTGAGCTCTTCGGTGGTGGACCCGTTGGAGAAGGTGATGTCGATCGATGCCGGCTCGGCATACCCTTCGCCCGTTCCCTTAAAGAACGACCCGGTCATGAAATAGCCGGTATCGAGAGACATTTTCATGCCGGACACATCGATCGATCGCTCTCGCGCAATCGACACGATGCGGTTCGTCAGGTCGCCGTGCAGGCCCGCATTGAAGAAGCCGAGAGGGAACGGTGCAAGGTCGGTCCCGCGGAGGTGGCCGTCCTCGTCTGTGGTCATCCTCCACGAGGTGCCGCCTTCGCCTTCGGTGACGATGCCTTCCTTCTGGTGACCTTCCAGTTGGCGTGCCTCGACCTTGAACACGTCGGTTCCGGCACCTCTCCCTAGGACGCCTGGACGGGAATCACTAGCTGCGATCTTGAAACCGAGGGGGTGGCCGAGTCGTTCGATGCTGTCCATTTGCATGGTCAAGAGAGAATCCTCCGATTGGGGTTTTGAATTTCGTCAACGAGTAGGGCCATGACGGTTGCATACGTCATGTGGCAGAGCAGGGTTCGTGAAGCTTCGTAGAGGTCCATGTCCTTGACGCCTCGAGAGATCCCAAGTAGCGGCATGTAGCCGCCAAAGGCCAGTGCCCAAATCGCGGTGCCGGCTGCCACGCCGTGAGTGAGCGGCTTGATATGGCTATTGCGCATTGCGATTGCAAACACGATGCCCCACAGGCCACCAAAGGCCAGATGGGTGAGTTCGCCGATTCGGATTTGGGTGTCCTTGTCGAGCGGTTCTTGTTCTGGTTGGAAGGTCTCCCGAGTCTTCTCGACGACCTTTTCGTAGTGGGTTGTACCCATTGGCTGTTGCGGTTCGACCATCCGGCGCATGGTGATACTCACCCCGGCCATTCCGATCGTTCCGGCACAACCAGCGAGGAAGCCCCAAAAGATGTTCTTCATTTGATCACCCATTCAGCATTGACGGCGGTGCCGGCGTCTCGGAAGAGGTTCATGACCGGGCATCGTGCCTCGGCGTTGAGTGCAAGCTTGTTCATTCGATCTTCTGGCTCCTCGGTGAAGATGGTGATGGTGATATCGACGGTGTCGAAATAGGGACGAAATCCGGGTACACCCTTCGGGCCTCGAAGGTCGACCGTCCCGGCGGCATCGATCTCTACACCCTCGTAGTCGAAGTCCATGGCACTGGCCACGTTGTGGATCATGACCGCCTTACAACCAACGAGTCCCGCGAGCACGGTCTCGAGAGGGGTCGGACCGGTTTCGTTTCCTCCCGACGTGATTGGTTCATCGGTGATGGTCACCGGGTGGTTTCCAATCGTTACCTCGGTCCGTGCGGTTGCGTCGTTGACTGCGTGAACCTTTCGAACGGCCATCCGCTTGGTGTCCGGGTCAAAGAACGGAGCGACGCGGTCTTCCTCGGTCAGGGTGGGTTTGCTACTGGTCTGCATAGAGCTGTCTTTCTAAGCGGTAGAAGTGCTTGCGAGTACTCGCAAGACGTTGTCTGGACTAAGAGGGAGGTCTCGAAGCCGGTGCCCGGTGGCAGAGAACACGGCGTTGCCAATCGCCGCGGCCATTGGGCCCTGTGCTGTTTCGCCAACTCCTAAAGGAGGTTGATCGGGCCGGTCGAGCAGGATTGTCTCGATCGGGAACGAGTCGGAGAACCGTAGGACCGGGTAGGTCTCCCAGTCTTCGCTGACGATGCCGTCGGGTTTGAGTTGGACGGCTTCTTTCAGCGTCCAACTTGCGGCTTGCACACAGCCGCCTTCGAGTTGGTTGCTCACCCCATCAGGGCTGACGATCGTGCCGCAGTCGGTGGCCGCTGTCGCTTGCAAGATAGAGATCTCACCGGTCGAGCGATCGACCGTGAGATCGACGATCACGGAGAAGTATGCGAGGACGTTCTTGTATTGGCCAAAGCCAATGCCGCGACCTACGCCTTCGTCGCGTGGGGTGTGCCAGGCCTTTTCGGCCACGGCGGCAATGACCGCTCGGGCTCGCTCGTCGTCGAGGTTGTTGAGTCGAAAGTCCACGGGGTCGACACCGGCGTGATGGGCCATCTCGTCGACGAAGGTCTCGATGGCGAATGTGTTGGCAAAGGCGCCGAGACCTCGCAGGGCCGAGGTGCGAATGCGGTTTGTTTCGGCGAGGTGCGTCCGGACTCGGCGACGTGGTATTGCATAGAGCGGATCGGCGTTTCGATAGTGGCCGATGTGACTGCCTCGGCGCAGCGGCGGTAGCGGACGCTCGAATGGCTTTTCGAGGTGCCAGGACGCGATGAGGTTGCTGGTGCCGTCGCCACTTTGAACCGGGCGAGTGTTATGGATATAGCTCCAATTCTCGAAGTCGAGTGCGGTGATCGAACTTCCGCTTACATCACCTGAGAGCTTCATGATCATCGCTGGCCCGTAGGGCTCCCAACGATGTTCATCTGCTCTGGTCCAGACGGTATGGATGGGTCGATCGGGTACGGCCATGGCCAACAACGCTGCGTCGAGCGCAACGTCATCGTTACCGTTGTGTCCGTAGCACCCGGCACCCTCGACATGTTCGACTCGAATTGCCTCGGGCGCGAGGTTGAGCACATCGGAGAGAGCCCCCTGGAGGAGAAAGACCCCTTGGGTCGAGGAGCGCACTCGAAGCTGTTCGCCATTCCACTCGGCGATCGCCGCCGATGGGCCGAGCGAGCCGTGCATTGTGAAGTTCTTCGAGTACGTCGCCGAAAGGTCGAATGAGCCATCTGGTGCGCTGGCCGAGGAGGGAACCTCGTGATCGACGGGTGATCCCTCGACGACATCGATGGTCTTGAGGGCCATGTCGAACAGGTCGCCAGGCTCGGTCGGCAGGTTCGATTCGCCATCCCATACCGCCGCATCGCGAAGCGCCTCGATCGCAGCGTCGGCATGTTCTTCGCGTTCTGCAACGACACCCACGAAGCTGCCGTCGACGACAACGTTCACCACGCCGTCCATTTCGCCAGCTTGGGATGTGTCGAGTTCTCGCAGTCGAGCCTCAGGGTGCGGTGGTCGCAGAACCCGACCATGTGCCATCGCCGACTCACGAACGTCGTGAATGAAGCTTGGTTTGCCAGCAACCTTGTTCGGCAGATCGACACGGGTGGTCGTCTCACCGGATTCGTCAAAGTTGCGAAGCCGTGGAAGCGCGGGATCGACGAGCGTATCGAATGAGCGTCCGCCGTGAAGTTCCCAATAGGTCGCCGTTTCCCCGGTGGCCGGGTTTGTGACCGTGCCGTCGTGGACGATCAGGTCGTCGCAGGAGGTGCTAAGACGTTCGGCTGCAAGCGACATCAAAACCGAACGCGCTGTGGCACTGGCTGCGGCGACCGCCTCTCCACTCATGAGAACCGACATGGACCCTGCGGTTCGGCCCTCGTCGGGAGAGGCGTGGGTGTCGGGTTTGGTCAGAACGATTCGGGACGGATCGACGCCGAGTTGTGTGGATGCGACGTGGGTGATCACGGTCCGGATCCCCTGTCCCAGCTCGACCTTGCCGGTGTGGATCGTGATCGTGTCAGCGTCGTCGATCTGGACCCACGAATCGAGGCCAGGATTTTCGGTCAGCGATGTTGACGTGCTGGTGGCGAGTTCGGGTTTGGACGGGTCGAGCGGGGCCTGGGTCCGAAGCTCCCAGATCGGGTCTTGTGGATCACCGATACGAAAGCGAATTGCGCGTCTGAAGCGGTCGTAGACACCGCAACGGCAGATATTGGTGTCGAGCGCTTCGCGAATTTGTTGGTCGTTTGGATAGCGCACTTGGTTGAGTAATCCCGCGGTCGCCACCATCATGCCCGCGATACAAAACCCGCACTGTCCGGCCTGTTCGGCGATGAAAAAGTCTTGCAACTCGTCGAGCGCTTCGACGGTCGTGATGGGCAGATCGCCGACGTGGCCGACCTGTAGCTGACAACTCGGTTGGGTGCGGCCATCGATGAGAACACTGCACGAGTAGCACTGTTCTTGAGCGCAACCGCGCTTGGCTCCGAAGAGCGCTAGGTCGTTTCGAAGTACGTTGAGGAGCGGAACTTGCTCATCGACATCGAGGTCATGTGCCGTGCCATTGACCGTCAGTCGCATTAGTTCGGCAGGATTCCCTCAACCCAGAAGAGGTTGGCGATTCTCTCGAGATTATCCGGCGTGACAGCGCGGATTCGTATCCGAGTCGGGTC
>CAZHUR010000212.1:0-5017 GCA_964535395.1 uncultured Acidimicrobiales bacterium | reverse complement strand
ATCAACTGCTCACCCTTCCTGACGAGACTCTCGTCTACCCGGCTCACGGAGCCGGCTCGTCGTGCGGCAAGAACCTGTCGACCGACACCTCATCGACGATCGGCGTGCAGCGCACGACCAACTACGCGCTCGCCCCCATGACCAAGGAGGAGTTCATCGAAGTCGTCACCGCCGGCCAAACCGCGCCTCCCGCATACTTTGCGTACGACGCGATGCTCAACCGCGAGATCCGCCCGCTACTCGACGAGTCGACGCCGCCCAAGGAAATGAGCTTTGCAGAGGTCACCGAGGCCCAAGCCGAAGGCGCTGTCGTTGTCGACACCCGTGGCCCAGAAGACTTTGCGCTCGGACATGTCACGGGATCGATCAACATCGGCATGGCCGGTCGCTACGCCGAGTTCGCCGGAGGCGTGATCACCCCGGAGACCCCAATGATCGTCGTTGCCGAAGATGGCCGCGAGCTAGAAGCGAAGAACCGACTGGGCCGCATTGGTTTCGACAACGTGTTGGGAGCGCTCGCTGATCCGGTCCGGCAGATGAGCGACAACCAAGAAGGAGTTTCTACATCGAGCCGACTCGACGTAGACGGCTTGATCACCGCCCGGTCCAACATTGGTGAGTTGCAATTGGTTGACTGCCGCCAACCGGGCGAAACAGAGGGCGGCGTAATCGACGGTGCGATCTTGATTCCGCTCACCAAGTTGGTCGCTGAGATGGACACCCTCGACCCGGCCAAACCTACGATCGTGTACTGCGCTGGCGGATTCCGTTCTTCTATCGCCGCGAGCCTCATGATCTCCAACGGTTTCGAAGACGTATCAGATGTGCTCGGGGGCTATGGTGCCTGGGCTAGCACGCAGCCCGTGAAAGTTGACTGATGACGCGCCTTGGATTCTTGCTCGACTCAGACAGCTGTATTGGTTGTCATGCATGCACCGTTGCCTGCAAGAGCGAGCATGATGTTCCGCTCGGCGTAAACCGAACGTGGGTTAAATACATCGAGACGGGAACCTTCCCCGACGTAGCGCGCAAGTTCAACGTGATGCGTTGCAACCAGTGCGACGATGCGCCCTGTATGACCATCTGTCCAACATCTGCGCTGTTCCGTGCTGACAACGGTGTGGTCGACTTCCAAGACGACGATTGCATCGGTTGTAAATCGTGCATGAACGCCTGCCCATACGACGCGCTCTACATCAACCCAGAGACCAACACCGCACACAAGTGCAACATGTGTAACCATCGCATCGAGGTTGGCCTCGAACCGTCGTGTCAGATCGTGTGCCCGACCGAGGCGATCAAGATCGGCGACCTCGACGATCCAAATTCTGAGATCAGCCGCATCATCGCTCGCGACGATGTTGCGGTTCGTGCACCCGAGCAGAACACCAAGCCCAAGGTCTATTACCGCGGGGCCGACCAGGCATCGCTCGATCCAACCCGAACTGCAATTGCAAACGACGGCATGATCTGGGCCGACACATTGCGCGACCCAAACGGCGTGCGTCACCCTTCTGTGCCGGTGCAAATTGGCAAGAAGCCAACCGACGAAGACGGGGTCGTTGCCCGAACCGTCTATACCACCAGCCACATGATGACGTGGAAAGAGAAGGTGTCGGGTTACCTCGTCACCAAGGCAATCTCTGCGGGTGTGATGCTCGTTGCATCACTGCTCGTATTGCTCGGCCATTCTGGTGAGCAAGCCGCGGTCGGTATCGTGCCACCGATCGTTGCGGGCGTGTTCTTGGCAATCACCGGTGTGCTGCTCGTGACCGACCTCAAACAGCCCAAGCGCTTTTACTACCTGCTCACCAAGGGCAACTGGAACTCGTGGCTGGTGAAAGGCGCGTACGTCCTCATGGCGTTCTCTGTGGTCTTGGCGCTGTGGTTCCTGGCCGGTCTCGCCGGACTCGAAGAGACCTTTGTGATTCTGGCGATTCCCGCTGTTCTTGGAGCGCTGGGCACCGCTGGCTACACGGCCTTCCTCTTCGGACAGTGCGAAGGCCGAGACCTGTGGCAAACGCCTCTGCTCTTGCCGGTCTTGCTCGCACAGGCAGTCACCGCTGGCGGAGCAACCTTTGCGATCTTCGACCTGTTCCTCGATGTTCCCGAGATCGAAGCGATCACGTGGGTGCTCCTCGGAGGCGTGCTTACCACCGGTGCGCTGATCGCTGTCGAACTCACGTCAAAGGGTAGTCGCCACGTTGAACTCGCTGTCGAGACAATGACGAAGGGCACCTACGCTCAACAGTTCTGGTGGGGTGGCATCGCACTCGGCCTCGCCGTACCGGCGGTCCTGGCCATCATTTGCCTCGCCGCCGGGATCACCAACCCGGTGCTGCTGGCAATTGCTGGCATTGCCGCTCTCGGTGGCATGTTTGCCTACGAAGATTCCTTTGTTCGCGCTGGCCAGTCCGTACCACTCAGCTAGAACTCTCATTCGATCCGGAGCCCGCCATGACCGATCTCTCGAAGTACCCACCGCACGATAAATGGCATAACTGGACCGAACTCGACGCAAAGGCCTGGCCCGACAAGGTCGAGAAAAACTACACGCTCGTTCCAACAACGTGCTTCAACTGCGAGGCAGCGTGTGGCCTCGTTGCGTATTTCGATAAGGACACCGACGAGATCACCAAGATCGAGGGCAACCCCGAGCACCCGGCGAGCCGTGGTCGCAACTGTGCGAAGGGTCCAGCAACACTCAACCAGATTCACGACCCAGAGCGAGTGCTCTATCCAATGAAACGGGTAGGCGAGCGCGGTTCGGGCCAATGGGAGCGGATTAGCTGGGATCAAGCCCTCGAAGAGGTTGGCGAGCGTATCCGGAACGCGATCGTCGAGGACCGCCATAACGAGATCATGTACCACGTGGGTCGCCCAGGTGAAGACGGCTACACCGATCGTGTTCTCAAAGCTTGGGGCGTCGACGGACACAACTCCCATACCAACATCTGCTCGTCGAACGCACGGATTGGCTACCAGTCGTGGATGGGTCACGATCGTCCGTCGAGCGACTTCGCTCACGCCAAGGTGATCTTCCTCATCTCGGCTCACCTCGAGTCCGGTCACTACTTCAACCCACATGCACAACGAATCCTCGAAGCGCAAAAGAACGGCGCAAAGATCATCTGCGTCGATCCACGTCTGTCGAACACCGGAGCGAAGGCAGACTTCTGGCTGCCAGCATGGCCCGGCACCGAGCCCTACTTGCTGTTGGCGATTGCACGTCTGCTGGTCGAGAACGAAACGTGGAACGCACCGTTCATGGAGCGGTGGACCAACTGGGGTACCTACCTCGAGAACAAGCACCCGGGTCGTCCGGTCGAGTTTTCACAGATGCGTGATGCGCTGCTCGAGGAGTACGCCGAGTACACCCCTGAAAATGCAGAGCAGAAGACCGGTGTCGATGCCGAGACGATTCGCGAGATCGCGGAGCTGATCGGCGACTGCGGAACCAAGTTCGCTTCACATAACTGGCGTGCTGCTGGCGCTGGTCACATGGGTGGTTGGCAGGTTGCTCGCTGCCTTTTCTTCATCAACGTGCTCACCGGTTCGGTGGCCACTAAGGGTGGAACCGCTGGCAACGGCATGAACAAGTTCAAAGCCGCAGCGCCGATCGGTGCGCCCAACACGCACAAGTGGAACGAACTCGAATGGCCGAAGGAATTCCCACTTGCGTATCACGAGATGTCGATCCTTCTACCGCATTTCCTAAACGAGGGCCGCGGCAAACTCGACGTCTATTTCTCTCGCGTCTATAACCCGATTTGGACCAACCCAGACGGCTTCAGTTGGATGGAAGCACTCACCGACGAGTCGAAGGTGAACTGCCACGTGGCCCTGACTCCGACCTGGTCGGAAACGTCATGGTTTGCCGATTACGTGTTGCCGATGGGTGTGGCTGCAGAACGTCACGACGTCACCAGTTACGAAACTCATGCCGGCCGCTGGATTGGCTTCCGCCAGTCGGTCTTTCGTCGATACGCCGAGATCAAGCAGGGCCAGGAAACCGGCGCCGATGGCCCGGTCGATCTCGGCCCGGATTCGCGTAGCTACGACTACAACCCCGGAGAAGTCTGGGAAGAGAACGAGTTCTGGATCGACTTGTCGTGGAAGATCGACCCCGAAGGCTCGCTCGGCATTCGCGAGTGGTTCGAGTCTGAAGCTCACCCGGGCAAGCCGCTCACGATCGATGAGTACTACGCCAAGATGTTCGCCGAGAATGTGCCGGGACTCGCCGATGCAGCCGAACAAGCGGGTCAAGATCCGCTCAGTTATATGCGCGACCGTTCGGCGTTTGCTGTTCCAACCGCTCCGTACGAGCCGTACGAGAACGACGTCGACCCGTCGGCCGTCGAGGGGTGCGAAGTCGGTGCTGACGGTGTGTACCGCAAGCCCGGAACGCCTGCCGGGTGGGATGGAGATCTCTCAACGCTCGACGAGCTGAAGTTGTCGCCGCTCGGTGAAGGGTCGCCAGGTGTGCAGATCGATGGCGAAGTGAAAGAAGGCTTCCCAACCCCATCGAAGAAGCTCGAGATCTTTTCCAGCACGCTCGCCGAATGGGGTTGGCCTGAGTATGCCACCCCGAAGTGGATTCCATCTCAGGTGCACTGGGAGGACATCGACATGGCCGGAACCGAGCGCATTTTGTTGCCGACGTTCCGCATTCCAACGCTCATTCACACCCGGTCGGCCAACTCGAAGTGGCTCAACGAGATCAGCCACCGCCATCCGCTCTGGCTGCATCCCGAAGATGCCGAGAAGCTCAACATCGAGGAGAACGGCCTCGTTCGAGTCAGTACCCGGATTGGTCACTTCGTGATCTCGGCATGGCGCACCGAGGGCATTCGCCCTGGAGTCGTCGCTGCATCGCACCACATGGGCCGCTGGCGTCTCGAAGAGGACAAGGCGCGTTCGTGGGGTGCAGGCAAAGCCAAGATCACCAATAACGCAGCCGGTAGCGCCGAAGCCGGAAGCACCGTGTGGAAACTGAAGCGAGAGCACGGTAACGAGG
>CAZHUR010000211.1:0-5024 GCA_964535395.1 uncultured Acidimicrobiales bacterium | reverse complement strand
CCTCGACCCAACGGGCTACGGGCAAGTGGTTCGAGGTTGGGCGCAGGTACTGGCCGATCGTGACGATGTCCACGCCAACCGCCGCCAGGTCGGCCATGGTGTCGACCACCTCGTCGAAGGCTTCGCCCATGCCGACGATGATCGACGACTTGGTCACCAAACCCGCCTGCTTGGCTCGGCCGAGTACAGCCAAGCTTCGGGCATAGGAAGCTGATGGCCGAGCAACACGCTGCAAGCGAGGCACGGTCTCGATGTTGTGATTGAGCACATCTGGACGAGCATCGTTGATGATGTCGAGACTGTCGGCATCACCCTTGCAATCGGAGATCAGTACCTCGACACGAGTGCCGGGCTTACGATCGCGCACCGCGTGGATCGTCTGAGCAATGTGGGCTGCTCCCCCATCAGAAAGGTCATCTCGAGCGACCATCGTGATGACCGCGTAGTCGAGCGCCATCTTCTCGACGGCCTCGGCGATCTTTGCTGGCTCGTCAGCATCGGGGGCAGCGGGCTTTTGAGTGTCGACCAGACAGAACCCGCACTTACGAGTGCAACGTTCTCCGAGCGCCATAAAGGTAGCCGTGCCATCGTTCCAGCAGTCGAAAATGTTGGGACAGCCGGCTTCTTCGCACACCGTTACCAAGTCGAGACTCTTCATCACGCTCTTCAGGCGGCGATATTCCGGACCCATGTCGGCCTTGACCCGCATCCAGTCCGGCTTACGACTACTGATCTGCAACCCGGTCGTCACCCCCGCCTCCGCAAGACGCCCACTGATACGAACCGACGTGCCTGTCAGATGCGAACTGCCTCCTTCATCAGGAGAGCCACTGTCAGGAGAGCTGTTTGGCGTGGGCTCGACGAGGGGCGCGTTGGGAGTGCCCGCAACTTCGCCTGGCCCTTCGCCACGAGAGAAAGCCGAGAGATCGTCGACGCTTTGGCGCCACACCACATCTCGACGTTCGACACCGTGCTCGGAAGCCCACTGCTGTTCGGCTCGCGCCACGATTGCATCGACGACTTCCTGCATCGACGCATCAACACCCTCGGCGGCCAATGAAGTGACGGCTTTGTCGGTGATGCCGCACGGAATAATCCGGTCAAACCAGGTCATGTCCGGCGAGACATTGAGGGCAAACCCGTGCATTGAACGGCCACGGGTCAGCCGCACACCAATAGCTGCGATCTTGCGAGGCGCGTCAGACTCGGGCTCGATCCACACGCCGGGGAACTCACGGATGCGGCCAACGTCGGTGAGGCCGAAGTCGGCGAGCGTGTCGATGATGACCTGTTCGACAGAGTTGACGTAGGCGACCGTGTCGGCCATGCCACCGCCGCGCTTTCCTGCCACGTTGAGTATGGGATAGCCCACCAACTGGCCCGGGCCATGCCAGGTAATGTCACCGCCGCGATCGGCGGAAATGAGTTCTGCGCCGACCTCTTCCGGGTCGACTAACAGGTTGGTAAGGTCTGCCCGGGCGCCGAGCGTAAACACCGGTTCGTGTTCGAGGAGTAGCAGGTAGTTGTCCGCCGATGTGAACAACGATTTTTGAAGTGTGTGCGCGTCCGTGTAGGAAACCCTCCCCAACCAACGGGCGCGCAGTGCAGAACTCAGGTGATCTCTGCTTCCCAGTCGGTGGTCTCGATGATCTCGCGCATCTTGGCGAGGAAGGCCGCAGCGTACGCACCATCGAATGCACGGTGATCCCATGCGAGAGCAAGAACACCAACGGAATGAATCGCGATGCTCTCGGCACCATAGGCATCGGTTACGACAACCGGCTTACGGCTCACGCCGTCGGTCGACAAGATCGCGACCTGTGGCTGGTTGATAATCGGAAACTGCATGAGCGTTCCGTACTGGCCAGGGTTGGTGATCGTGAAGGTGCCACCCGACAAGTCGTCTGGGGTGACCTTCTTGGATCGAGCACGGGTGGCGATATCGACAACGTCTCGGCTGAGCTGACGGAGACGCTTGCCATCGACGTTCTTGACGACAGGAGCGAGCAAGCCATCGAAGTCGAGGTCGACTGCGATCGCCACGTTGACGTCGCTGTGTATCGTGACCGAATCACCTGTGAGCGACGCGTTCATCATCGGGAAGTCCCGCATGGCATCGGCGACTGCACGAAGGATGAAGGGCAAGTAGGTCAGACTGAAGCCCTCTTCGGACTTCCACTCTTGTTTGTACTTGCGGCGCACGACCTCGACGGCTTCGAAGTCGACTTCCATCGCGGTGAGAACGTGAGGCGAAGTTGCCTTCGACATCACCATGTGTTCGGCGGTCTTACGACGGATGTTGTTGAGCGGAATCGACTCGGCGCCCGCAGCTACGACCGGTGCAGGTGCGGGAGTGGCAGCAGGTGCCGGCGCAGGCGCGGCCGGTGCAGGCGCAACAGGTGCAGGAGCCGGAGCGGCTGCTGGAGCAGCAGCTGCTGGGGTCGGCGGAGCGGGCGTGGTTCCGGCAGCTCCGGCCTGAATTGCTGATTCAACGTCCTTGCGTGTGATTCGCCCACCTACGCCGGTTCCGGCGATCGTTGCCGGATCGAGGCCGTTCTCGTTTATCAGACGACGCACAACCGGCGAAAGTACCAGGCCAGCCAGAGCACTCGGGGCTGCTTCGGCCGCCGGCGCAGCCGCTGCAGGCGCAGGAGGAGGCGGGGTTGCAGCAGCAGGTGCTGGGGCGGCAGGCGCAACAGCAGGTGCCGGAGTTGGAGGCGCAGCGGCCGGTGCGCCCGATGAATCGCCCACTCGACACAGCACCGTCCCAACATCGACCGTGTCACCCTCGGCGACCAGAATCTCGGTGATCACACCAGCGACCGGCGACGGCACCTCAGAATCGACCTTGTCGGTCGACACCTCAAAGAGCGCCTCGTCCTCAGCAACGGTGTCGCCAACGTTCTTAAACCAACGCGTGATCGTGCCCTCAGTAACCGACTCGCCCAACAGTGGCAGCGCAACGTCTACCAAAGCCCCGCCACCAGCGGGTGCTGCGGCTGGCGCAGCGGCGGGTGCGGGCTCTGGAGCCGGAGCGGGTGCTGCTTCGGCGACAGGTTCCGGAGCAGCTGCGGGAGCAGCCCCGCTGTCACTCGCAGCTCCGCTGTCACTCGCAGCTCCGCTGTCACCTACACGTGCCAGCACCGTCCCAACATCGACCGTGTCACCCTCGGCGACCAGAATCTCGGTGATCACACCAGCGACCGGCGACGGCACCTCAGAATCGACCTTGTCGGTCGACACCTCAAAGAGCGCCTCGTCCTCAGCAACGGTGTCGCCAACGTTCTTAAACCAACGCGTGATCGTGCCCTCAGTAACCGACTCGCCGAGGAGGGGAAGAGTGATATCGCTCATGAGTGTTGTTTCTTTCGTCTTTAGTCTTGTCGTAGGTATCGATGGGTTAACGAGATCAGGCGTGAAGTCCACGGCCGGTGAGGTCCATCACAGTCTCACCGAAGAGCTCGCTCATTGTTGGATGTGGCTGAATAAAGTGTGCGACATCGTCGATGTCTGCTTCCCAGTTAATCGCCAGGTATCCCTGACCTAATTGCTCGGTAACCCAAGGGCCAACCATGTGAACCCCGAGCATGCGCCCCGCTGTTCCATCTGCATTCTTTTCGGCAATAACCTTCACGAGACCTTCGGTCTCGCCAACGATCATTGCTCGGCCGTTTCCGGCGAACCTGTGTGAAGACGTCACGACGTCGTAACCCGCTTCCTTGGCCGATTCTTCGGTGTGACCAGAAAATGCAATCTCTGGATGAGAGTAAATGCACCACGGGACGTTTTGGTAATCGACCGGTCGGGGATCCTCCCCCAAGATGCCTCGGATAGCGACCATGCCCTCGGCAAATCCAATGTGGGCGAGCTGGGCGGTGTTGATGACGTCGCCGACTGCGTAGATGCCGGGGACCGCTGTGAGGCAGTTCTCGTTCACTGGGATAAAGCCTCGCTCATCGAGCGCAATCCCTACGGAGTCGAGGCCGAGCAGGTCTGCAAACGGTCGACGTCCAATGGCGAGGACGACCATGTCGACGTCGACCGACTCATCTTCACCGAAGGAAACTCTCGTGGCTCCGTCTACGACCTCTTGGCCTGTCACCATCACGCCGGTGCGAATGCCGATCTTGCGCTTCTTGAGCGATCGCTGGACAACTTTGGCAGCATCTGGATCGACACCGGGGATGATGTTCGCCATAGCTTCGAGCACCGTCACCTGCGTGCCGAGGTCTGCCATCATCGAAGCAAACTCGATCCCGATCGCTCCGCCGCCAATGACCGCTGCACGCTCCGGCAGCTGTTGGATCGACAACAGTTCATCGGAAGTGACGATTCGATCGCCATCGAGATCGAAACCTGGGATGGTCCGAGGAACAGAACCAGCGGCCAGCACCAAGTTGTCGCCGGTGACGGTTACATCACCCGACGAGCCCCCCGAAACGCTGACGCTCTTCACATCACCAGCTCCGGTGACTACTCCAACACCGTCGAATACCGTTACCTTGCGGTGCTTGAGCAACCCGGTAAGGCCCTTGGTCAGGTTGTCGATGACCTCCTGCTTGCGGGTTTGAGTCACGCCGAAATCGATTGTTGGCTCAGAGGAACCAACCCCGAAGGTCGACGCGTGCTTTACCGTACGGAACACCGCTGCTGTCTCGAGCAACTCTTTCGCCGGAATGCAGCCCACGTGAAGACACGTGCCGCCAAGCTTCGACTTCTCGATCAGGGCGATGTTCAATCCAGCGGCGGCGCCATAGAGTGCCGAGGCGTAGCCAGCTGGGCCACCCCCAACGACTACGACATCGAAATGATCAGACATGGACACTCCAGGAATAGGTAAGGCGTACAAGGCATTATCGGGCAAGCAGGACCTGCACGGCGAACGCGACCAGAATTGCCATGCCACAAAGGAGCGCCGCAAGGATGAGTTTGCGTGTACTCAAGTGTCGAGTTCTCCTGGTCAAATCCGGCCGAGCGAGCACGCTCGGCGGTTTCAGGCTAGCGACATTGACCACGTAGCAGAC
>CAZHUR010000210.1:0-5027 GCA_964535395.1 uncultured Acidimicrobiales bacterium | reverse complement strand
ACCTCGGGCCGCAACATCGGTTGCGATGAGTGCTTGGGTCTTCCCATCGACGAACGCTTTCAATGCATTGTCCCGCTGGTTTTGGGTCCGACGACCGTGGATCACCCCGGTCTTCACGCCGAACTTCTTCAGCTGGCGGGCAACTCGGTCAGATCCATGGCGGGTCCTACAGAACACGATCGTCTGGCCGTGGCTGCGAATCTCGTGTGCTGCGAGCGGAACCTTCTCGGTGCGGTCGATGCGTACGAAGCGATGCTTCATTCGCGTCATGTCAGGTTCGCGCGCACCGATCTCGTGAGTGACCGGCGAGTCTTGGTAGCGATCGGTGAGAACCTTCACCTCTTTGCCGAGGGTGGCCGAAAACAGAAGGGTCTGGCGATCCTCGTTGGTCTTATCGAGGATCTGCTTTACCACCGGCAGGAAACCCATGTCGGCCATGCGGTCCGCCTCGTCGATCACCGCGTAGCTCACATCGTCGAGTCGAACCTCTCCCTGGTCCATGAGATCGAGCAGGCGACCTGGGCATGCGACGAGCATGTCGACACCGCCGCGCAAAGCGTTCAGCTGCGCTCCGAATCCAACGCCGCCATAGACCGCGGCGATCGAACGTCCGCGCACTTTGGCGAGCGGTTCGAGCTCACGCCGAATCTGTTCTGCGAGTTCGCGCGTGGGCGAAAGAATGAGGCCCTTCGGCCGGTGAGCGCGAGCGCTCTTCAAGCTGACGACCATTGGGATGCCAAAGGCAAGGGTTTTGCCCGAACCGGTTGGAGCGCGCCCGAGCACGTCTCTTCCGGCTAGTGCGTCTGGGATGGTTGCGGCTTGGATCTCGAACGGCGAAGTAATGCCAGCCTTCGTGAGCGCGCCAACGACGTCATCGGGGACGCCAAGGGCTGCAAAGGATTTCGTGTTGGAAGACATCGGGGCTCCTGTTGGGGGGGTCGGCCCACATCACCAGAGGTACACGAGCAAACCTTAAGGGTAGTGCTCCTGGCTACGAATCCAGGGTTACCCCGATCACAGCGACTAAAGGTCGAGGCGATCTCGTACGTGTTCGACCTTCTCGGACTCGTGTTTGGTCATACCGGAGAGGATCGCAATAGCAACAGCTGAGATGAATTCGGGTCCGGCTCGTTCGGAGTCGACATCGTGTTGGAGAACAAACCCCTCGTTGGCCGCCGTGAGCGTCTTTGCGATGTCGAGCCACGTAAATGGCTCGACCGGCGTGCGACCCCACGCGGTGAGCAGGGTTTCTAGCCCAGCCTCGGTCCTCTCGTCGAGCGATGCGTACAACGCGGCCATGTCCTCTTTGATCCCGTCATGTTCTCGCGCTGCGACCCACGCAAGCATTTGAAGAGCAAACCCTTCATCATCAACCGATGAAACGAAATATCCACTGCCCAAGACTTCGACGACCTCGCTCGGCAACATCGTGCCTTCGTCAGCGGTCTTGGCAAATTCGGTCGCGGTTTCAACGAGAGCATCGGTCAATTCTGATCGGTCCGGCCTGACCGCTACTCGTAAGATCTCTTCGACCGCGTCTTGTTTGGCATTGAACTGACGGTAGAAGCGAGCCCGAAACCCCTCGAGGTTCCACCCAGATGGTGACAGCCCGTTCGACAGTGTTGAAAACGGGTTGTTTGCCAATGAGAACAGAACCGCTTTGCGTACCTGTTCTGCTGCTTCGTCCGATTCCTCAGGTTTCGGAGGGTTATCGAACCTGGTACGAATAGGTTCACCCTGTGGCCATTTTTTTGATCCATCGCTACCAGTTGGTGAGTTGATGAGCCCGCTGCTCCCCCGTTGATGTCAGATCTTGCAAAGCGTAGGCCAAGATGTCGCTGGCCATGTAAGTCGTTCGGGCTAACTCCACAGTGTTATGTGGACCCGCGGTTGGAAGCGTTGAACCTCGCTGCCAGAGCCGGTGAGCATCGACTGAATTGCACGCGGTGTGCCAACGAATCGTTGGAGTTCACGAGCGACCGACGGCGCCCGCTCACCTTGAAGTGTGGTCGCCGACCAGGTCCCGGTTGCGCGACAGGATCGGTCATCGACCTCGACGAGAGCGCCGTCTCGCAGTGCGTCGCTTACGGCGAAACGCGGGGCCAGAGCTATCCCGTTGCCGTTTCGCGCCTCACTCACTGCGGCTGCATGGTTGGTGTAGATGCGTTGGAGGTTCGGGCTCACCGACGCGCGTTCCAGAATGAACTGTGAAACGCCGAGGGTCTCGACCGCGGACGGCCCCAAGAACCAGGTGACCTCAGCCAGACTTTCGTATTGAAGTGAAGGCGATCGCACAGCCACGACGTCGTACTTCAAGAACTCGACCGAGGAGAGAACGGACTGAGGTGGACTTGACGACTTTGGTCCAATCGCCACGTCCACCCCGTGGGAGACGAGCAGCTCGTCAAAACGGGTCGACGGCTGAACCATGAGTTCGACCTCTAGATCGTCGGCGCGCTTGGAGAAGAGCTCGATCAGTCCGGGCGCTCCGTACTCGGCGAACATGCTCGTTGCGGCGACCCGGAGCAAGCGCCGTCCCCCGCGAGCATCATCGACCTCACGTTTGGTCTGCTCTTGCAACCCGAGCATTTCGATTGCGCGCTGAGCAAGTCGTAGTCCACCGGGTGTGAATACCAGACCGTTGCGAGACGGGCTGAACAAGCGATCATCGAACTCTTTGCGGAGCGCCCCGACATTGCCCGAAACCGCTGCTTCACTGACGTCGAGTTCAATTGCAGCCGCGCGCACAGAACCGGTTCGAACAACGGTTGCAAAGCTGCGAAGTTGAGTGGGGGTCATAGAGCCAAAAGTGGGTCGATTAAGGGAGTGCTTAATTCGCGTTGACGAACGCGAGCAAATCACAGAACAGTGTGCAGCGCCAACCGAGAAGGGAACTGTGAAAATGAAAATCGAAGACTCATTCACTGTCGATGCGCCTATCAGCGAAGCTTGGGAGTTGCTCACCAACATCCCCGAAATTGCGCCCTGCCTCCCGGGAGCGAAGCTGACCGACGAAACCAATGGTGTCTACTCCGGTGGCATCAAGATCAAAGTCGGACCGGTGACCTCGGAGTACAAGGGATCGGCGAGCTTTGTCGAAAAGGACGATGAGGCCTTCAAGGCGGTCATCGACGGCAAGGGGCGCGATGTGCGAGGCGCCGGCAATGCCCAGGCACTGATCACCGCCCAGATGTTTGCCGAAGGCGACCAGACCCGGGTCGAAATCTCGACCGACCTGAAGGTCTCCGGCAAAGTTGCCCAGTTCGGCCGTGGCGTCATGCAAGACGTATCTACCAAGCTGCTCGGCCAGTTCGCGACGTGTTTGGAAGCCAAGATCAACGCTCCCGAGGTGACCGAGGAGCCCGACGAGGTCACAGACCCAGCAGCTCCTCCCCAATCTTCCCAGCAGGAGGCTGACGATGACGACGTACTCGATCTGCTCGACGTTGCAGGCGGAGCTGTCTATCAGCGCTTCATCCCCGCTGCGGTAGGCGGCCTCCTTGCACTGATCATCATTCGGATGATCCGGCGCTAATTCGAATCGCCCGTCGCATCATCGACCAGAACGCGACTTAAGGGATCGCTTAAGTCGGTTTGACGAAACCGGCCAACGCGAGAAATGTGACGAGGGCCACGTCTCACCTAGGGGGAATCACCATGCAAGTACCCGCACCGTTCGAATACGAACGGGCCACCAGCGTCGACCATGCGATCGGGTTACTCGAACGCCTTGGTTCCGAGGCCCGATTGATCGCAGGAGGTCACAGTCTCCTTCCAATGATGCGACTGCGTCTAGCGAACCCCGAGTACATCATCGACATCAACGATCTCGTCGACGAACTCGGGGAAATCAGAGTCGAAGGCGACTACCTCTACATCGGAGCGATGGCGCGCCATCAGCAGTTACTCGAGAGCGACGTCCTCGCCGAGCATTTCCCGATGTTCCGAGACGCAGAGAAGGTCATTGCCGATCCGGTCGTCCGAAACCGGGGGACCATCGGAGGCTCGTTGGCCCAAGCCGACCCGGCTGAAGACCTCTCGGCGGTGTGCTCGGTCCTGCAGGCCGACACGATCATCAAGGGTTCTGGAGGTGAGCGCATTGTTCCAATGCACGACTTCCACCGAGGCCCGTACGAAACAGCGATCGGCGATGCAGAGATCCTCACCGGTGTCCGCATCGCAATCAAAGCGAACGGCAGTAGCGCCTACCACAAGGTGGAAAGACGAGCAGGCGACTGGGCGGTCGCGGCCGCCGGCGCCGCGGTCTGGATGGACGGCGACACGATCAGCGACGGCCAAGTCGGCCTCGTAGCCGTCGGCCCGAACACCACCACGGTCGATGCCGCCCGCGACCTCCTCCAGGGTGCGACCCCATCGGAGGAACTGTTCGCTCAAGTCGGCGCAGTGAGCGCCGCAGCGTGCGACCCCGACACCGACATGCGCGGCAGCGCCGAATACAAGAGACATCTCGCAAACGAACTCACCCAACGATCGCTCCGCACCGCCGTGGCCCGAGCACAAGGACAAGAGGTCTAATCATGGAAGTAACAATCAACGTAAATGGCAGCGACCAAACCAAGGAGATCGAAGGACGACTTCTGCTCGTCCACTTCTTGCGTGACACGCTCGGCCTCACCGGCACCCACTGGGGATGCGACACGTCCAACTGCGGGACGTGCGTTGTCTGGATGGACGAAGAGCCGGTCAAGAGCTGCACCGTGCTTGCCGCAATGGCGGGAGGACACCGAGTCCGCACCGTCGAAGACCTCGAACAAGACGGCGTCCTCGACGCCGTCCAGCAAGGCTTCATCGAAGAGCACGGGCTGCAGTGCGGGTACTGCACGCCGGGCATGCTCATGACGTCACGAGCCCTGCTCGACAAGAACCCGAACCCATCAGAAGACGAGATTCGTGAAGCGATCAGTGGCCAGATTTGTCGCTGTACCGGCTACTCGATGATCGTCCGCTCAGTTCAGTGGGCAGCAAACGCAGAGAACGCCGTATCCGTAGGAGCTTCATCATGACCG
>CAZHUR010000209.1:0-5079 GCA_964535395.1 uncultured Acidimicrobiales bacterium | reverse complement strand
GCACTAAGCCAGCGGTGATCGCCCGCATCTCTTCTTCAGCGGCGGTGCCGCGCAATTGAAAGCGAGTCTCACCGTCACGCTCGACCTGGCCGAGCAATTCGAGGTCGGTGAGGCCTTCGATGAGGGGCTGCCAGCCACCGACAGGATCGAAGAACGAACTCGGATCGATGTCGAAGCCGGGCGGAAGGGTCTCAAAGGTTCCGGTCGCAGGGTTCGTGAGCCACACCTCTTCACCGATGGCGATCGCACCGAGCTCGGTGCGAAGCGAATCATTCACCGTCACGCCGATAATTGCGTCCGCCGACGAGGGCACAGAGAAACGACCCTCGATCGAGTCGAGCGAGATCGATTCGATCTGGTCGATGTACACCGCAGCCTCAGAACGTTCGATCGTAAAGCGCACGCTCTGGGTCTCGCCCATCACGCGAGCCGCCTCAGACTGAAGCTCTTCGGGCGTCTGCGGGATCAGGCCCGGGTCCACCTCGGCAGCAGCCTCGGTATCGCCACTGGAGCAGGCCGCCAAAACGACAAGGAGACCGAAGAGGACGGCCAGATATCGCGGGCGAAAAGACAGCAAGGCGGTTGGCATAACGCCACGAGCTTAGGTTTGCTTCCCAACGAGTGCAGTACACGGCCAAACTACGGCCGCTGACTTCGGTCAGACCGAGTCTGCGGTGAGCTCGCCAACCCGGTCGCCGATCACGACGGCCAGCCCGAGTACACCCACTGTCAGGAACGTGATCACCAGTGTTTGGTTGAAGCTTTCACGGCGGCTCTCGGCGGCGTAGAAGTCGGCTTCGCCCTCTTCATCGAAGAACACGAAGACTTCTGGCGGGCCAGCGACTTCTGACGGGCCAGCGGGTCCCTGGGCCGTGCTCGGTCCAGCGAACCCCACGAGGATCCCAGCCGCGACAAGCGCAACGAAGAGAACGGGTGCAAGAGACCGTGACATGGCTCCCTATCGACCAACACAGCCGGAGAGTGAGCAACAAATAGCCACGTTGGGGTTGTGTATCGAACGTTTGTTCGATACATTGCTATACATGGGAGGAACGGCCACAGATCCATCGCTGATCATCAAAGATCACATGATCTGCATCGACCACGAGTTGACTCACCTCCCACCGGCCGTCGCGCTGCAGTTGATCGAGTTCAGCCGTAGGCGCCTCGACGCGGCCGAAGCACGTGTGCTTGCCGATCGGTACGAGAAAGGCGCGTCCGATCGTGATGTCGAACGAATGGCCGGCAATAACAAGACTTCGAAAGCAGAAGCAAAGAAACGCGCCCGCCGCGCTAAGGCGACGAACGCGAATCCCGACATCGCCGACCGGATGGAGAGCGGCTCGATGTCGGCCGAGCAAGCAGACATCATCGCCAAAGCGGCCGAGGACACCGACGGCGAAGCAGCATGCGACAAAGACCTCGTCGAAACCATCGCGTCAACCAATCCCGAACAGGGCAAAAGGAAAGCCCGCGAATACGTCAATAAGCGGACCGACGCAGACGACGTCCAAAAACGGTTTAACAAACAACACCGCACCCGCGGCGTCTATCGACATCGCCTCGACAACGGTAACGCTGCCCTCACTATCCACGGCTCCGATGAGTACATCGACGAGGCCGAACGTGCAGTGCTCGCCGAATCGAACGCCGCCTACCAGCGAGACGGCGGCCGCGAGGTTCCAAATTCGCAACATCGGAGAACCCGCGACCAACGAAACTTCGACGCCGCCCACAAACTATTCACCTCTGCGGCCGGAAATATCGAAGACAAAGACGCAACGACAAAGCGCAAGAAACCGGCACGCCAGGCCGTCGTGTTCATCAGCACAACAGTCGATCAGTGGACCGGCAAAGACCCATCCCCGATGACCTCCATCGACGGCAAACCCCTGCCTCGCTCCTACGTCGAAGAAGTCGCCGAAGGCGCAGCATTTATCGCCCAAGCCTTCTCACAAACCGGCGAACTCCTCTGGCAAGGGCGCAAGCTTCGCCTCGCCACTCCCGCCCAAATCAACGGGCTCATCAGCCGGGACAAAGGCTGCGTTCAATGCGGCGCACACCCCGACATGTGCGTCGCCCACCACCTTCTCCCATGGGAAGCACGACGGGCCGGCCCAACAAATATCAACAACCTCGTCTTACTCTGCGAGGACTGCCATACACGCCTGCATCGGAACAAACACACCATGTTCTACGAACTCCGGTCCCAAACATGGAAAACCAGGCCGGCCACCGCTGACGAAATTCCACCGAACAACAAACCCAGATCCGGCAAACCACCGCCCGGCAAATATCGGGCCAAGCCCGACTTCACGAAAGTCAACATCGATGACGGCCGAACAAAACCAGCCGCGCACGAACGCCAACGCAAACCCAGCCTGAAGCCATCTACCCAGAACAAACTGCTGTGATGCTTGAAGCGCCAGCTTTCGGTGTTTAGGCGCCGGACATGGTTACGTCGCCGATGACCAGGCTCACGCCCGCGGCCGACATTGGCAGCCAGTCGACGTCGTTGCCCACGTCTTGGATGTCGCCGAGCATCTTTTGAAGCGTCGAGGCGATCGTGATCTCACGGAGCGGTTCGCCGAGTTCGCCGTTGCGAATCCGTAGGCCTTCAGCTCCGGTCGAGAAGTCGCCGCTGACCGGGTTCACACCCGAGTGGATGCCGGCAACACCTTGGATCAACACACCATTGTCGATGCCCGAAATCAGTTCGTCCTGAGTCTTCGTGCCGGGTTCGAGGAACAGCGCACGAGCGCCCACGCCAGGAACCGACGAGTATCCGCGCACAGCAGAACCCGTCGACGACGCATCCATCCGGCGGCCGGTGTATGCGTTGTGAACGAAGGTGTTCAGGCGGCCGTTCTCGACGAGCACGTTGCGGCGACTCGCCAAACCCTCGCCATCGGTTTCGCCAGCGGTGAACGCATCGGGGTTGGTTGGGTCGTCGACCAACGTGAACAACGGAGAAGCAACTTCCTCACCGAGCCGGTTCGCAAACAGCGAATAGCCCTTCATGACGGCTTCGCCGGACATGGTGCCACCGAGGATCGCCAAGAACTGCGCGGTGACAAACGGATCGAAGATGATCGTGACGCGCTCACTGTCGGGCTGAACCGCACCGAGAAGACGAGTTGCTCGCTCCCCCGCATCGGCACCGGCTTTGGCGACGTCGAGCGTGTTTGGATCGCGGCCGACACTGAAGCCAAACCCAATCTGGGTTTCGCCGTCTTGCTCGGCCAGAGCGGTTGCGCTCACATATGAGCCAGAGTCGCGGCTCGTGACCTCAACACCGGCGGTGGAGGCCAACGCACTCTCGCTGATCGAATCGGCATAGTCGGCAGACTCGAGTCCAGAGATCCGAGGATCACTCGCCAACGTCTGGCGTTCGAGCTCCATCGCCATTTCGATCTTGGCCTCGGTCGACGTAGTGCCGACGGCTTCGTTGAACAGATCGAGCTTGGGAACCTCTACCCCGTCGGGGGTAGCAAGCCCAAGAAACTCATCGGGAGTGCCGAAGGTCGCGTTGTCGCGAGCTTCGTCGAGCGTCTCGGCGAGCACGTCCTCGTCGAGCGAGCCGGCGTACGCGAAGCCTTGCTTGTCGTCGACGATGACACGAACGCCAACGCCCTGCGACTCGCTCGCTGTGAACTGCTCAATCTCACCGTTGTAGACACGGATCTCGGTATCGCGATCGTGGACGGCAACGGCCTCGACCGCCTCGCCCTCTTTCGCCCAACCGACAATTCGCTTCGCAATGTCGAGAAGATCTCGGGTCATTGGGCGGTTCCACCAACGGTCAGGCTGGTTACGCGAAGCGTTGGAGTGCCGTCGCCTACAGGAACGCCTTGTCCGTCCTTGCCGCACGTGCCCGGGTGGCCCATAGCAAAGTCGTTGCCGAGAGCATCGATGCGGTTGAGCACCTCAGGACCGTTGCCGATGAGGTTGCCCTCACGGATTGGCTCGGTGATCTTTCCGTCTTCGATGAGATACGCCTCGGTCATGCCGAAGACGAAATCGCCGGTTGCGGTGTTGACCTGGCCGCCACCGAGCTGAGCCACGTACACACCATTTGGCGTTGAGGCAATGATGTCGGCGGGGTCGTCTTCCCCTGCGGTGATGTAGGTGTTGGTCATGCGCACCATCGGAAGGTGCTGGTAGCTCTGTCGACGGCCGTTACCCGAAGACGGACGACCCTCTTTGCGAGCGCGAATGTTGTCGTACATGTAGTCGGTGAGGATGCCGTCCTGAATTAGAACGTTCTTCTGCGCCGGACGACCCTCGTCGTCGATTGCATAGTTGCCCCACTCCGCCGACATGGTGCCGTCGTCGATGAGGGTGACGAGCGGGCTCGCAACCTGCTCGCCAATGCGGCCAGCAAATACAGACGCTGACTTGGCAACGAGGTCGGCTTCGAGTCCATGTCCACACGCTTCGTGGAACAGAACGCCGCCGCCACCGGGGCCAACAACGACTGTTTGGGCGCCGCTTGGGGCAGGACGAGCACGAAGCTTGGTGATCGCACGGGTTGCAGCGGTACGGGCCATCTCGGTCACGTCGTGGTCGTCGAACATCTCGAAGCCAATGGTTCGACCATGGCTCTCGCGTCCGGTCTGCATGCCGGTGTCGCCCATTGCCACGCAGTTAATCGAGAAGAAGGTTCGCACCTGATCGTCGCCAGCGATAAGGCCATCGGAGTTTGCCACGAGGATGTTTCGGCGGCTGTCTCCGTAACGAGCGCTCACCTGAGAGACTTCGCTGCCCACGGTGCGGGCCTCTTCGTCGGCGCGCTGGAGCAGTTCGACCTTGGTGCTCTTTGGAACGGTCTCGGGGTACGTTTCGACCTCGATGTCACGGGAAGCCTCTTGGCGAGTCAGGCTCACCTTGCGGACACCTCCGCCGCCACCGCGAGCAGCCGCAGCTGCGGCCTCGGCAGCGTTTCGCAGCCCCGTCTCAGAAAGGTCTGCAGTGTGGGCAAAGCCGGTGGTGTCGCCTGCAACAACTCGGATGCCGGCGCCGCGGCTGCGGCTGCTCGCGGTGGCGGCGGAGGTGTCCGCAAGGTGAGCCTGACTCGCC
>CAZHUR010000208.1:0-5081 GCA_964535395.1 uncultured Acidimicrobiales bacterium | reverse complement strand
CCGACCACCGTGTCGATGCGGTCCCCGATCAGATCATGACCGCCATTTGGGGGGCAGTTTTTGTTGGCAGCATCCTCCTGGTGGTGCGCCCAAAGGGGGTTGGGTTTGCCAATTTCCCCAGATTAAATCCTCGATTTTTGGTGCTGCCGAGCCTGACGCGTTCCGCTCAGAAATCGTAAACTCAGTCCGTGGCTGATTCCTCAGATTCTGAACCGCCCGTCGGCCCGTCGAGGCGGCGTTTTCTCAGCTATGCCGGCGTAACTCTGGCAGCTGGCGCGGTTTCCGCCTGCTCTTCTCTTGCCGACACAACAACTCAATCGCCGGGCACCACAGCGCCAACGACCCAAACCCCGGCCACCGTGCCAACGACCGAAATTCCGATGGACCCCAACGCGCCGGTTCATCAACTCAAGGCGTCGTATCCATTTCGTTCCAGTCGTCAAGAAGGCGTCATCGCTCCTCCTGGACCGGCGGGAATTGCCATGGGTCTAGATGTAGTCGCTGGTGATCGCGACGAGTTGGCTACCCTCCTTCAGACCCTGTCAGCCGAGATCGAAGCTGCCATGAGCAGTGCCGACTACGCGGGACAAGGACTCTCGGTCGTTGTTGGCTTCGGCGACTCGCTCTTCGATGACCGCTTTGGTCTCGAAGACCAGAGACCTACAGAGCTCGAACCTATGCCGGTGTTTGCCAACGACTCGTTGGTTACCGAAGAAGCAAGTCACGGCGATATTTCGCTCGTTATCAATGCCGCCACTCAAGAGACGGTCGACCAGGTGTTGGCACAGATACTCGAAGTGGTGGGCGGAGACTCGCTGACGATGCGCTGGAGCCAGGCCGGGTTCAACGAGCTCATTCCCGAGGCGGGGGTAGGCGAAGCTCCGGGGCGCAACCTGCTGGGATTCAAGGACGGAACGGTCAACCCACCTATCGACGATGACAGATTGTTGGACTCGATCGTGTGGGTCTCTCAACAAGGTGATCAGCCCGAGTGGACCGTCGGCGGGACATACCAGGCAGTGCGAGTCATCGCCATGCTGCTCGAACCATGGAACAGCACTCCCGTCCCAGAACAGGAAGACATCTTCGGTCGGAACAAAGAGACGGGCGCTCCGTTGGGCGGCACGCGCGAGACCGACGACCCCTATTGCTTCCTTTCCGAATTCGACTTTGAGTCGCACATTGGCCGAGTGAACCCTCGTTCGGCGGGCATCAACTCCATCCTTCGGCGGAGCTTCAACTACGTGCGCGGCGACGGTGAGCTCGACCAAGGTCTTGTCTTTCTCAGCTACCAGCGCAGTCTCGAGTTTGGTTTCATTGGAATGCAGCGCCGCCTAGAGGGCGAAGCAATGGAAGAGTTCGTCCGGCCAACGGGCGGCGGCATCTTCTTTGTGCCACCTCCGCCCACAGAGGGTCAATACCTCGGTCAACGCCTGATCGAGTCGTAACTACAGCTGCTACCAGCCGCTGGTCTGAAGGTCGATCCTTGCGTCATCATTCCAGTCGGCGCTGCCAGGGTGGATCATCACGACGTCGTCGGTGAAGGCCGTGGCTCCGGGCTTGGAGGTAAAGACCTCGTTTGGGATGGTTCGGCTACCGAAGCGTTCGTAGAACTCGGGAACTCCGGACTGGAAAAGTGCCGTGAGCTTTTCTGCGTCTGTTCGAGCGAGCGCTGCCTCGGTGACGAGGTAGCCCCAGCCCTCTCCACGGTGCCTTGGGTCGCTGCACACGCTCGCGAGGGCGAGTATCCGTTGAGGCGTGCTCGAGCCGCTCTCATCGATGATCAAGACCGTGTGAGTGAACGTTCGCGCTACTGAGACGACCGACCCCTCGGTGAGGCCGATGTGAAACTGGTGATTGGACAGGGCGCCGTAACGTTCGCGCATGTGAGCCAGGCGGGTTTCGGCATTGGCGTCGAGCCCTTCTGGGCTGAGATCGAGGCCGTGTGGCCAGACCCGAGCCCAGAGCTCAGCGCACTGGCGGAGAAGGGTTTCATCGACGTCATTCCAAGCGAGAGTTCGAACGTTTTTCACCACCGCAGTCTTGCAGCATTAGCTTGCTTCCACACGATGAAAAACCGCTCAAAAACACCCTGTGGATAACTTTGAAGAATCCTGGCTCCTAACCGAGAGCTGTCACTGCTAGCTGGTAGAATTTCATAGTCGTAATTCACGGCTTGGGAGCAGTGTATTTTCGCCCTCTTTAGCGCCCGTACCGGCGCCGTGGAAACGACGTTAAGGAGTAGTTCGTGGCCGATTCATCAGAGTCATATAGCGCGGAAAACATCACTGTTCTCGAGGGTCTCGAAGCAGTGCGAAAGCGCCCCGGAATGTACATAGGATCGACAGGCCCTCAGGGCCTCCATCACCTTGTGTACGAGGTCGTCGATAACTCGGTCGATGAGGCCATGGCCGGGTTCTGTTCGGTTATCGATGTCATCATCCATACCGATGGCTCCGCCGAGGTGCGCGACGATGGTCGTGGCATCCCGGTAGGCGAGCACCCAAAGTATGAAGGAATGTCCGCGGCAGAGGTCGTCATGACCGTGCTGCACGCAGGCGGCAAGTTCGGCGGCGGCGGTTACAAGGTGTCGGGCGGCCTCCACGGCGTTGGCATCTCGGTCGTGAACGCGCTCAGCAGCAAGGTCGAGGTCGAGATCGACCGAGACGGCGACCACTACTTCATGGACTTTGCCGACGGCGGCAACGTCGTCACCAAGCTCGAGGTGCGCGGCGACGCCCCCGACGACCGCACCGGCACCACCGTCCGTTTTTGGCCGGACGAGACAATCTTCGAAGAGACCGACTTCCGAGCTCAGACGTTGCTCGATCGTTTCCAGATGATGGCGTTCCTCAACCGGAACCTGCGCATCCGCTTCAAAGACGATCGTCGCACCGAGCCTCACGAAGACGCGAACGAGGACGGTTGGATCGAGTTTCATTACGAGGGCGGCATCATCGACTTTGTCCGCCACGTCAACCAGTCAAAAGAAGCGCTCTTTGCCAAGATTGGCTACTACGAGGTCAAAGAAGAAGACCAAGAGGTCGAGATCGCCTTCCAGTGGAACACCGGCTTTAACGCAGACGGCCTTCACAGCTTCGCCAACGGCATCACCACCGGCGGTGGCGGCATGCACGAGACGGGCTTCCGTTCAGCGCTGACCCGGACGGTCAACAAGTACGGCAAGGACAAGAAGCTCCTCAAAGAGAACGAGGATCTCTCGGGTGACGACGTTCGTGAGGGGCTCACAGCGATCATCTCGGTGCGCTTGCAAGATCCGCAGTTTGAGGGCCAAACCAAGGACAAGCTCGGCAACGTGTCGGTGCGTTCGATGGTCGAGAAGGCCACCAACGAAAAGCTCGCCGAATGGCTCGAAGAGAACCCTGATGAAGGCAAGGCCGTCATCAACAAAGCAATCGCTGCTCAGAGAGCCCGTGAGGCTGCGCGTGCAGCACGCGACACCATTCGCAACAAGACGGCCCTCGACGGCGCAGGAATGCCCGAGAAGCTCAAAGACTGCTCCTCAAAGGACCCTCGCGAACGAGAGTTGTTCATCGTGGAGGGCGACTCTGCTGGTGGCTCGGCAATCCAAGCCCGAGACCCAAAGACGATGGCGATCCTGCCGATCCGCGGCAAGATCCTCAACGTCGAACGCGCTCGCCTCGACAAGATGCTCAAGAACAACGAGGTCCAGACGCTGATCCAGGCCATCGGCGCTGGCATTGGCGAGGAAGAGTTCGACATCGACAAGATCCGCTATCACAAGATCATCTTGCTGGCTGATGCTGATGTCGACGGCAGCCACATTCGCACGCTGCTACTCACGTTCTTCTTCCGCCAGATGCGCGAGCTCGTCGAGAACAACCACATCTACATTGCTCAGCCGCCGCTCTATTCGACGACGGTTGGCAAGAACAAGGTCTATCTCAAAGACGACCGCGAGAAGGACGACTGGCTCGAGGAGCACCCGAACCACAAGAAAGACTTCCAACGCCTGAAGGGCCTTGGCGAGATGCAGTGGCAAGAGCTTGCCGAAACAACGATGAACCCCGGCGACCGCACCCTGCTTCAGGTGTCGGTCGAACAGGCCGCCATGGCCGACGAGGTATTCAGCACGCTGATGGGCGAGGACGTTGCCCGTCGCAAGCACTTCATCCAGACGAACGCCAAAGACGTTCGCTTCCTGGATATCTAGGGCGAGGAGAGAGACACCATGTCTGATATCACCAACTCCGGAGATGGCCCGGACTTCGCCATCGAACCAATCGACATTCAAGAGGAGATGGAGCGATCCTTCCTCGACTATGCAATGTCGGTCATCGTGTCGCGTGCGCTTCCCGATGTGCGCGACGGTTTGAAACCCGTGCACCGCCGCATCTTGTGGGCCATGGACGAGCTCAACGCAAACCCCGATCGTCCAACGATGAAGTCGGCTCGTGTCACTGGTGAAGTGATGGGTAAGTATCACCCGCACGGCGACTCGGCCATCTACGACTCGCTCGTTCGTATGGCTCAAGACTTCTCGCTGCGTCATCGCCTCATCGAACCGCAGGGCAACTTTGGTTACACCCCGGACGATTCGCCAGCTGCTGCGCGATACACCGAGTGTCGACTCGACCCGCTCGCACTGCGACTCCTTGCCGACATCGACGAGAACACCGTCGATTTCATCGACAACTACTCGGGCGAGTTCTCCGAGCCCGAGGTGCTCCCGGCCCGGTTCCCGAACCTGTTGGTCAACGGCAGCCAGGGCATTGCTGTCGGCATGGCAACCAACATCCCACCGCACAACCTGGGCGAGGTCATCGACGCCACCATTCACCTCATCGAGAACCCCGACGCTGAACCATCAGACCTGATGCAGTTCATCAAGGGCCCCGACTTCCCGACCGGCGGGCTCATCATGGGCAAGGGCGGCATCATCGACGCCTACAAGACCGGCAAGGGCAGCATCAAGATGCGCGCCAAGGCCGAGATCGTCGAAGGCAAGACCAACGACAAGATCGTCGTCACCGAGCTGCCCTATCAGGTCAGCCCGAACTCGGTGTTCTCGAAGATCAAAGAGCTCCTCGCCGCCAAGG
>CAZHUR010000207.1:0-5087 GCA_964535395.1 uncultured Acidimicrobiales bacterium | reverse complement strand
GGTCTTGGAACCCGTCGTGGCGGTGGCGAAAATTGCGCCGTCGACTATCCCGCCTTGGATTGCGGCCAGTACCGAACTGTCGTCGCCGTTGCTCGCGTCGTCCCATAACAACATCAGCTGATCTCGGGCGGCTAACGCCTCATTCAGCGATTCAACCAGCTCGGGATAGAACGGGTTCGTGATGTCGGCAACGACGACCGCGATCGTCTGAGTACGCTGGGTCTTGAGCGCTCGAGCGTTGGCATTTGGTTGATAGCCGAGCTGTTCGAGCGACTTGGTCACCCGTTTGCGCGTGGCCTCCGAGACCTGCCCTTTGCCGGACAGGACTCGAGAGACAGTGGCTTGACTCACCCCAGCGTGCTCAGCAACGTCGGTGCTGCTTACCGGGCGCTTGTTGTCCGGCGAACTCACTCGTCGAGGATCGCGACCGCACGAGTCGGACCACCATGGCCACCGACGATCTTGAGCGGGAAGCCGCAGAAAGTGAAGCGCTTGCCGAGGAGTTGGTCGAGGTTCGCCAGGTTCTCGTAGTGGGTGATTTGCTCGTTGTTGCTCATGATGTGGGCTGGAAAGATCTTACTCGCTGGGTTGTCAGGGGTCGGTGTGTCCACCCCGAAGACCTTGACCTTGTGGGCAGCAACCCAATCGGCTGCCTCTGCGCCAAGACCAGAATGCTGTGAAAGATATTCTTGAGTGTCAGCGTGTCGAGCCCAATGTCCGGTGTGAAAGAGCAGCACGTCACCTTCACGCAGAACTTGTCCTGACTCTTCGAGCGCGTTTTCACAGTCTTCGACGCTGATGTCGGTGCGCTCGGCGACATGGGACACGTCCAAGCAGATGCCCGAGCCGTAGAACAGTTCGAGTGGCATCTTGTCGATTGTCAGCGCATCGGGGTCGGTGCCGAAATGGCTGAACGAGTCAACGTGGGTAGGCCCGTTGTCGTTGAGCAAGATGCCGGTGGTCTGAAAAGAAAAGTGGTCGCCCTTGTGGTCGTCCTCGAAAAGCGGACCGGTCTCGTAGTGGTAGGCGTGCTGGAACTGCACTGTCTTGTTGTGTCCAGGGAAGACCTTCATCGTCTCGTAGATGTTTTGGGAAAGGTCGATCAATCTCATTGCTGTGGTTCCTTTGCTCCGGAGCGGCCAGCTCTCCGGGTTGACGGCTGCTCAATGTCTACTATAGTCAGCCTGTATACGTATGCTGAATACGTATACAGTCCTACCAAGGACGATAGAAATGCGCAATTAGGCGAGCACCGAATTGTGGTCAAAGCCCCTGGTTTGAGGGAGCGACAAACGACCTCAGCTCGGCTGCGAACCATTGCAAGAACCATCACATCATCAATAGGGGGTCGTCACTCATGACGAGCAAAGGCGCAGCGATCCTGCGCACAGAGGACAAAGAGTTCCTCACCGGGTCGGCGAAATTTGTCGCTGACGTTTCCGCACCTCAACTCGAGGGGGCTGCACACGTAGCTTTTGTTCGATCGACGATGGCCCATGGTGTCCTCAACTCGGTCGACACTTCGGCTGCACTGAATGCACCGGGTGTGGTCACCATCGTCGATGCATCGAACAACACCGCGTTCCCATCTGGAGGCTTTGCGCCGATGATGCACGCGGTTACAGCCCAGCCACTGTACGCGGAAGGCAAGGTTCGCTATGTCGGCCAACCAATCGCCGCGGTCGTTGCCGAAACCTACGAGCAAGCCGTCGACGCTGCCGAAATGGTAATCGTAGACATCGACCCACTCGACGCCGTGATGGATTACGACGACGCGCTAAACGGAAGCATCAACCTGTTCGAAGAGGGAGACGAGCCCCGACTCTCCGACCCACCTCCCCCAGCTGAAGGCGAAGAGGCTCCACCTCCTCCCCCGTTTCCTAACGGAAATGTCATCATCGACCTGATGGACATGGGCATGGGCATCGAACACGACCCATCAAAGTTCGAAGCCGAGGTCGTGCTCCGCCAGTCGATCACCAACCCGCGTCAGTCCAACGGTCCTATCGAGCCACGAGGCGTGGTCTGCGGATTTGACGACGACGGAGACTGCCACGTGTGGCTCGCTACCCAAATGCCTCACGGCTATCTGCAGCGCGTCGCGATGACCTTCGGTCTGCCGATGGAGAAGATCCACATCATCGCCGGTCCAAACGTAGGCGGAGCGTTCGGCGGCAAAGCAACCATGACGGCTGAAGAGTGGGCAATCCCGGGCATTGCGATGGCAGCGGGACGCCCTGTTCGCTGGATCGAGACTCGTTCTGAATACCTGTTGGCATCAAGCCAAGGCCGAGGCGAACGATACGACTTCACTCTCGCTGGCGACAAAGAAGGCAATATCTCTGCACTTCGTGCTGATGGCATCAAGGACTCCGGCGCCTACCCCAACTACGGGGCGCTCATGCCGATGGCCTACACGTTCACCATGGCCAGCGGTTGCTACGACATCGCCCATGTCGAGTTCAACGCAAAGTCGATCGTGACCAACCGCACCATCACCGTCGCTCAACGTGGCGCAGGCCGCGGTGGCTACATTGCCTCGCTCGAGCGGATGATCGACATCTACGCCGCTGAGATCGGGATGGATCCGGCTGAAGTGCGACGAAAGAACCTTATTGCACCCGGCGACATGCCGTTTACGACCAAGGTCGGCAGTGTCTATGACGAGGCCGACTACCCCGGAGATTTGGAGCGGGCCCTCGAGATTGCGGGCTACGACGAACTTCGTGCCGAGCAGGCTCGTCGCCGAGAGGCAGGCGACCGCAAGCAACTCGGGATTGGGCTGGCAACGTATCTACACGTGACCGTTGGGATGTTCGGCCAAGAATCGGCGAGCGTCACCATCGAAGACGACGGCTCGGCCTCGGTCATCACCGGCACCACATCACAGGGCCAGGGCCACAAGACAGTCTGGGCTCAGATCGCTTCGGATGTGCTGCACATCCCGGTCGAGAAGATATCGGTCTCGGAAGGATCAACCGACGCAATTGCCTTTGGTATTGGCGCTGCGGGCTCTCGCTCCATCCAGACAGCCGGAGTGGCCGTTCATGATGCGTCGAACCTCATCGTCGAGAACGCGCGACAACTGGCAGCAGCCAAGTTTGAAGCAGCGGTCGAGGACGTGGTGCTAACCAACAACGGAGAATTCCACGTCGCTGGTTCGCCAGCGGTGTCGGTCAGCTGGGCAGCGCTCGCGGCGGGCGAGGAGATCAAGGCCGACGATGCGCCAGAACTCTCGTGCGTAACGATGATGGATAACGAGGGAAAGAACACATTCCCCTCGGGTACTCACGTGGCGGTCGTCGAACTCGACACCCGCACCGGCAAAGCGGACCTGATCAAGTTTGTCGGCGTGGACGACGCCGGCTCGATCGTCAACCCGATGATCGTCGAGGGTCAACTACACGGAGGCATTGCAGCCGGCGTTGGCCAGGCGCTGTGCGAGACGGTCCGCTACGACGCAGACGGAACACCCAAAAGCTCCAACTTTGCTGACTACTGGATGCCGACGAGCGACCTGTTGCCAGACTTCGATCTTGAACCGAAAGGCACTGCGACCTCGTTCAACGAACTCGGCGTCAAGGCCGTTGGCGAATCCGGCACGGTCGGAGCTGCCCCCGCAGTCCACAATGCCGTCCTCGATGCGTTGAGGCCGAGCGGGGTCAGTCATCTGGACATGCCATGCACACCGAGCCGTGTGTGGGAAGCAATGCGCTCCGACACGCCGATCGCGACGCATCTATGAACCCGCTACTACCGCCACTCGGTGGCACAGGCCAACTCACGAACGAACACCACTCCTCTCAGAAAGAACGCTCATGAAAGTATCAATCACCGTCAACGGCGAGTCTCACGAACACGACGTCGAGCCTCGCACCCTCCTGGTAAACCACATCCGGGAGAACCTCGGCCTTACCGGCACTCACATCGGCTGCGACTCCAGTTCCTGTGGTGCCTGCACCGTCCACGTCAACGGCATGTCGGTCAAGAGCTGCACAGTTCTTGCCGCCCAGGTCGATGGCGATGAGGTCACGACCATCGAGGGCCTCGCCGATGGCGAGAGCCTTCACCCCATGCAAGAGGCTTTCCACGATTGCCACGCCCTGCAGTGCGGGTATTGCACGCCGGGCATGGTCATGGCTGCGGTGTCCCTCATCGGGCAGAACGGGTCGCTCACAGCGACCGATGTGCGCGAGGGCCTCGAAGGAAACCTGTGCCGCTGCACGGGCTATCAGAACATCGTCAAGGCAGTATTAACCGGAGCGGAGGCAACTCAATGATTCCTGCACAATTCGAATACATCAGAGCGAACACCGTCGACGACGCCGTTTCGGCACTCGTCCAGCACGGGGAAGACGCCAAGCTCCTCGCCGGCGGACACTCCTTGATCCCGCTCATGCGATATCGCCTCGCCACCCCCGAGGTCGTCATCGACATCTCCAAGATCGAAGAGTTGCAGTTCGTCAACGACGGGGGCGATCACATCGCCATCGGAGCGTTGACTAAGCACGTCGACGTCGAGACGAGTGATCTCATCGCGAGCGATGCCCCACTGTTGGCCAAGGCCGTGTCTATGGTCGGAGACCCACAGGTCCGCCACCGAGGCACGATCGGAGGATCGATCGCCCACGGAGATCCAGCCTCGGACACACCTTCGGCACTACTGGCAATGGGCGCGACGATGGTCGCCGCTGGTCCGGACGGCACGCGCGAGATCGCAGCTGACGACTTCTTCACCGGCTTTCTCGAGACCGCCATGGCCGAAAACGAGATCTTGACCGAGATTCGTGTGCCGAAGATGGCTGGCAAGGCGTGGGCGTTCAACAAGTTCACTCGCCGCAGCCAAGACTGGGCGGTCGTTGGCGCATCGGTCCAACACCACGACGACGGCGTTCGCGTCGGTTTGGTGAACATGCACAGCACTCCAGTACGGGCAGCAGCGGTCGAACAAGCTCTGGCAGGAGGGCAGTCCATCGAAGAGGCTGCAGCCCTTGCGGGCCAAGGTCTCAACCCTCCGAGCGATGACAGCGGATCTTCGGAGTACCGTAGCGATCTTGCAACCACCGTTGTAGAAGACGCCTTAAAGG
>CAZHUR010000206.1:0-5092 GCA_964535395.1 uncultured Acidimicrobiales bacterium | reverse complement strand
CTCCTGCTCCGTCTCGTTGCCGAGCGGCTCGACGCCGCTGGCGAGCGAATTGGCAAGAATGTAACCGTTGCCCGACTCGGCGGCGACGAGTTCGGAATCGTTGTTCCATACGTCAAGGACTCTCGCCACTCTCACGCAATCGGACGTCTGCTGCTCGACCAATTCCTTACCCCGTTCGACATGGGTCTCCGGGACATCTACGTGACTCCGTCGATCGGTGTTGCCGAGTTTCCTCGTGACGGCATGCACGTGAAGGAACTTATCGAGAACGCTGACACCGCCATGTTCGAGGCCAAAGAACGCGGCCGTAACGCAGTTGTTTCCTACTCACCCGAACAGCGAACCCCAGGAGTCCATCGAATCGAGATCGAAGCCGGGCTCCACAAGGCCATCAAGAACAACGAACTCGAGGTGTACTTCCAGCCTCAGGTCGACGTGGTGACCGGAAGAATTTTCGCTGTGGAAGCGCTTCTCCGTTGGGAGCACCCCGCTCTTGGCCTGATCAGCCCAGAGCGATTTGTGCCCGTTGCCGAAGAGAGCACCTTGATCGACACGATTGGCAATTGGACGCTCGAACAAGCCTGTCTCGCAGCAGCCAGTTGGACTGCCCTGGGACTGCCCCCAATCAACGTCGCGGTGAATCTCTCCCCACGCCAATTCCAAAAGTCTGTCGTGCTTACCGACAATGTCGCACGGGCCCTCGAGATGTCAGGGCTACCCCCGGAACGCCTCGAACTAGAACTTACTGAATCACTCGCTCTTGAACGGCCCGAAGAAGTGAATGCAACCCTCATGAAGTTTCGCGAGATGGGCATTCGCACCGCAATCGACGACTTCGGGGTAGGACACACCGGTCTCGACTACCTCGATCGCATCACCGTCGACACGTTAAAGATCGACCGGTCGTTTATCAACCGCATCGGCGAGTCTGGTGCTCCTCTAGTAACAGCGGTCATCTCGCTTGCTCGCGGACTCGACCTCGACGTGATTGCCGAAGGCGTGGAGACACGGGCTCAAGTCGATTTCTTGCGCTCTCACGACTGCCGATACATGCAGGGCTACCTCTTCTCTCGCCCGCTCAGCGGCGAACAACTCGTCCAAGTGCTGCGCCAGCAGCAACAACGAGTCGAACTATCTGAAGCTGAAGCCGAAGCCGCCTAGACCCGCTCTAGTTCCTTAACGTCGCGTCAGCGTCTGCGAGAGCGCTGCAGCCAGATCGCCAGCCAGACGACAATTGTTCGCAACGAGGGCCACGTTCGCCGGTACCGACGCTCCCTGCGATGCGGTGGCAATTCGGTCGAGCACGAACGGCGTGATCGCTGCACCGTCGATACCAGCAGCAGCCGCATCGTCTAGCGCACGAGCGAGCGCACGATCGTGAACCTGTTGATCGAGAGCGTGTTCCTCCGGCACTGGATTGGTCACCAACATACCCCGACCAAAGTCGAGGCGAACTCGCGCGATTGCGCTCAACTCGGACATGTCATCGATCCGATGCGGAACTGGGAACGCTGAAGACCGGGCAGTAAACGATGGCAGCACATTGGTCTGCCACCCCACGACGGTGACCCCCAGTGTCTCGAGCATCTCTAGCGACTTGCCAAGGTCGAGGAAGGACTTGATGCCCGCCGATATCGAAATGACTCCATATCGCCCAATCGCTGCTAGGTCAGCGCTGACATCTCCTGTGGACTCCGATCCGCGATGGACCCCACCCACTCCGCCGGTAGCAAACACCTCAATACCGACTGCCGAGGCAATGGCGAGCGAGGCCGAGACCGTAGTTGCCCCCACGCTCCAATGTTGGCCAACGGCTACGGCTAGATCTCGTTCGGCAGCCTTGTGGGCCTCACCTAAAACCCGCTCGTACTCTGCCTCTTCTAAGCCAGCACGCATTTGTCCATCGAGAACGGCGGTTACACACGGCACCGAGCCCGAAGAGCGAATCGCCGCCAGACACTCTGTCAGAGCACGTTCATTCTCTGGTGTGGGTAAGCCGAGATTCGAATACACCGTCGACTCGAGGGCGACGACCGGGCGGCCTTCGCTCAGTGCGTCGGCGACCTCTTCACTACGGGCGATTGCTGAAGGTTCAATGGTTGGCACGCCTACAGACTAGAGCTGAAAACCGGCCTTACTGAGCACTCGTGCTGCGAGGTTGTGGCCACGGGTGAGGGCGTCCTCATAGCCTGCACCTCCGAGGCGGGCGACTAAGAATCCTCCGGTAAAGGCGTCTCCTGCGCCGGTCGTGTCCGAGACCGTCGTAGCCGTTGGACCTACGCGAACTTCGGTGCCATCGACCTTTCGAAGAACAGCCGGACGCGCTCCGTGGGTGATCACCGTGTGTTCAGCCGAAGTTATACATGGCTCGTCGCCCATTAGGAATCTGTACTCGTCGCCGTTCGCAATCACATACGTTGGACGAATTGCCTCGAGCAAGCTGAGAAAGTTGTCGCGCCCAAATTGACGGAGAGCAGCGACCGAACTTGTCGACACCGAAATCGGAATCGTCCTGTCCACGGCTATGCCAATCATCGTCTCAGCGGTCTCGGCCAAGGGACCGTCGAGAAAGGAGTATGCGGGCACGTGGAGCAGGTCCACGTCATCGAGCGCTCCGGTCGGCATCGATGCAAGTTCGATCGCTGCGCCGCGATCGGTGAGGAAGGTCCGTTCACCATCTCCGTCCACGAGAACGACAATCGTTCCCGTCGTTCCAACGGCGACCGTATATGTCTCCACGCCGTTCTCTCGAAGGTCGGCAACTAATTCGGCCCCGGTGTGGTCGTCACCAACGCTGCCAACAAATCGACCAACTCCTCCAGCAGCGCTAACAGCGACCGTCACTCCGGCAGCCGAACCACCCCGGGTCGTAACGATGGTCGCTGGCGTGTCTGTACCTTGCTCCGGCTCGCTGTCGAGGTGTACAACGACGTCAGATATGACGTCGCCGACACAACAGATGCGCGGAGACACGGTTGGTGAGCGTCGTGTCGACCTTACGCCTCGCTGTCACCAACGGTCGAAGACGCCTCTACATCAGCACCTCGCAAGTCGAGTAGTTCCTCACCATCAACTTCTTCTGCCCATTGGAGAATCGATGCACCAAAGGCTCGCAGCTCGGCTCGACGACTCTCGGTCGTTTCCGTAACCGTCTCGAGTATTTTGTTTTGCGAGTCGACTTCGTTCTTGATCGCGGTGAGTTCCTTGTGGGCACGGTTAGCTGCTTCGTACGCCTTGCGGTCGCTCTCTTGAGCAATTCGTGCGGCGTTCTCGTTCGCGTCCTCGACAATCTCGTCAGCTCGAAGGTGTGCTTGGGAGATAGCTTCTTCCGCAGTTCGTTGAGCCGCGCGAAGCACCAACTCGTAACTCTCTTGAGAAGCCCGGTCATCGGCCACGAGTTCTGTGCTCTGGACCGGTACGACAGATGCGGAAATCTCCTCTGGTTCTTCTTCCACAACAATCTCGTTGCTGGCAGCGCCTGGAGGTGGAGGAGCCACCGCGGTCAGCTGTAGGCGCAGTTGTTCGTTCTCAGCGCGAAGGGCGTCACCTGCCTGAAGTTCCTCGGTCAGTCGCATCTCAAGTGCGTCACGAGCAGCAATAGCTTCATCGAGCTCGGTGGGATCAACTCCATCCTCGCTTGCTGTCTGGCCACCTTCTGCGTCGGCGTGAAGGAGATCAACCTGAGCTGCGACCAACTCCAAGTATGCGTCAACGTCGACAGGGTCGTAACCCTTCTTTGTTTTAGCTGGAAACGTCTTTGCGAGAACGTCTCGCCCAGTGAGTCGTCGTTCGATCATTTTTTGTGAATTCCTCGTACTTCGGGACCGGCTCCGTAAGTGGAGCGCTGCTTCTAGGTAAACCTTCAACTCCTAGATTGGCACCAGTTGCCCGAATCCTCCAAAACGACATTGGCCACCGTATCGAACGCAGTCCAATGACTCACAACCTCAAGATCCCGCTTCTCGCGGTTCGAAACGGACGAATTTATCCCCTGCGCGCGACCGCTAGATGACGAATACGCGCTTGACTAAAGACGTGCCGACCAAACCTGACGAACCCTCGTCGTTTCGCGAGCGACTTGCTGCGATTCCAAAAGCTGACGAAGCACCCCTCGACCAGGACTGGCATCGCGGCGCTCCGCCGGTGGTTCGACCGCCAGCTCCCATCGCCCGACCTGCAGCCAAGGTCGCCCGCGCCCAAGAAAGCGCTGCCGATCGCTACTTTGACGAGAACAACGCTCCTTGGCCGGCAGCCGCCGAGCCCTCAGGGCTGGTCGAACCGGGAGACGGCGAACGGGCAATCCGCCCGAGAAGAGAGCGGAAACGACGCCGAAAGTGGCCCCTGTTCCTCTTCCTCCTTCTCGTCTTGTTGGTCTTGGCGATCGTCATCCCGCTCTTTCTCGCCAACCGCACATTTAATAGCATTGAACGGGTGCCAGTGGCTCAGGCACTGGTCGATCCACTCCCAACGGGCACCAACCTTCTCTTAGTGGGCACCGACTCACGCGCCGACATCGACGCCGAGACAGAGAACTCCGAAGTGATCCTTGGAGAAGGCATCGCTGGCGAGAGAACCGACACGATGATGATTCTGCGCATCGGTGAAGATGGCAGTTCCTTTATGTCGCTCCCCCGCGACTTGTGGCTACCCATAGACGGCGGCGACTCAGGCCGAATCAACGGGGCGTTCGGTCGAGGTCCCGATGCCCTGATCAACACGATCCAGTCCGAGTTGGGCATACCAATCTCGCACTATGTCCAAGTGGACCTCGCTGGCTTCATCGAGGTCGTCGACGCGGTAGGTGGCGTTGACATCACGATTCCCAACCCTGCGTTCGATCCGCGCTCTGGGCTCAACCTGCCGGTCGCCGGGACCGTCACCCTCGACAGCGCGCAAGCTCTGGCCTATGTGCGAAGCCGCTTCTATACCGAGATCATCGATGGAGCGGAGGTAACCGACCTAACGAGCGACCTCGGACGAGTGCAACGTCAACAGACGTTCCTCCGGGCCATGCTTGCGAAGCTCGCTGCTGAACGAAACCCAGCGACGTTGAACTCGATGAGTGAGGCGATCGGCGAGGCGCTCGTGATCG
>CAZHUR010000205.1:0-5101 GCA_964535395.1 uncultured Acidimicrobiales bacterium | reverse complement strand
CTCTCGGCGATCATCCTCGATTCGATCTCGGAGATCTGGTCAACCCCGTGGGGTCGTCTACTCGTCCTCAAGGTCGCACTCGTCTCCGCCGCAGCAGCCGGTGGCGCCTACAACCATCGCATCGTCGTTCCCACCCTCGATCGCAACCCTGCTCATCAGCCAACGATCGACCGGTTACGCACCGTCGTCACACTTGAAGCCGTTGCTTTGATCGCCGTCGCGGTGGTCACGGCTTTCCTCATCGCTGCATCCTCAGCCTGAAACAGCAAACAAGAAGACGACCAGCTGGAGATTTCCCCACGGAACCAACGTAGCCACCACTATTAGCGTCAGACTCATCCCCTGACCCCTTCGGAGTTGACCATCCCGTCAACGCGTCGGACAGTTCCTCGTCATCGCTGGCGTCGCATGGACGGTCCTTCCTGCTTTGACGAGCGAACTTAGGAATGGGTGATGAGGACCGCCGAGAGGTGCCCCCGTGCCGCAGGGTCCACGCTCACCGACATTGCCTTGCCGAGCCGCACGCTGAGAGAGTCTCCGGCGCCGAGCTGGATCGTCGCTCCGAAGCCGTCCACCGAGCAGCCACCGCTGACGACATGGAGCGTTGCGTCGTCACTTTCGAGTTCGACAGTCTTTGCCTCCGCTGGCCGGAGCTGCAGTTCCTGGACACAGAGGTCGAGTCTTTCGTGAGATAGCACAGGATCTGTCGCAGCGACACCGCCCAAGGCGGCAACACGAACTGGACTCTCGCCAAGGGTCGGCAAGATCTCGCCCATGGGCAGATCGAGGGCGCTGCTGAGCCGAGCCAGGACGGGCAACGAGCAGGACGATCGTCCCAGCTCTATTTCAGCAAGGTGGGAAATGGAGACATCTGCGATCGCAGCAATAGCCTCCAGGGTCGCTTCCAACCCATGTCGACGATCGCGCAGCCGCCGGCCGACCTCGACCGACAATGGGTCAACCTGCCGATCTGGCTCGCTCACAACACTGCCGGCGATGCCACGACGAGCACAGAAGCTGGAGAGTCAGACACCGAGACAACAGTGTGATCCTGGTGCCCGGCGTAATGGATCGTTCCGCCCTCGTTCAACCGATGCGACGTGTCGCCAAAGGTGAACTCCACGCTCCCGCTAAGCACCAGAACGAATCGTTCTCCGTAGTGTCGAGACTGATCTGGCTCAGAGCGCACTTCCGAACGCAGTACAGTGAACGCGCGGTTCAGGCCGGTCGGTCCGTGGATTCGAAACGGCACCTGTCCCACCAGTCGCAACTCATCTTCATGACCCGCCCGAGTCACGGTCACTTCGGGAGTCCGCTCTTGTTCGATCAACGCTGTCATCTCGACACCCAAGCACGACGCGAGGGTCGCGAGCGCGGTCAACGATGGGAGCGTCGAACCGGTTTCAACCTGCGAGATGAACCCAGCGGAGTACCCAGAGTTCCGTGCGAGGTCGACGAGCCGAAGGTTCGCGTCTTCGCGCAGGCTCCGAAGCCGACGCCCAAGAACTTCGAGCTCAACTTCCAACGTCGGCCGGCGTTCCGTCGAGTGCAACGTCGAAAACCTGGCCCACCGTCGAATCGTCGATCGGGGTAGCGAGAAGCTCGTTAAGTTGCACACGCTGATCAGAGCGGTCGCCTCGACTCGTCCATACGTCATAGGCAGCGCGGTCGGCCCACGACGCGGTGACGATTGCCTTGGTGCCGTCTTCAGAAATCGTGAGTTCGGCCGAGTGACAGCCCTCTTGTGCTCGCGACGTCTCCAAGATGGCCTCTCGGTTGAAGAAGGCTACAAAGTCGCTCGCTCTTCCGGCGGCTAAATCGAACTCCAAATAGGTTCTAATCACGCTTTGCTACACCCCGTACACTTCGGTCGCGCGCTTTTCGGTGAGAAGGCCGTCTCTGATGTCAGCCATGACGTCTTCGCGGGCACGGTCTTTAGGATCTCCCGAACCACCGCCATTGCCCGTCACGATGCGGATAACATCTCCCGGCGCGGTTTGCGCGCCGAACAGGGTCGAGTGCCGTTCGGAAACACCGGTCTCGGCTTTGGTGATCTCGCAGTAGTTCGGAGATCCGGGAAGGCCACCCTCGACTGCCCATGGTGGGAACTTCGATCGCGTGAACGCGAGCGTCGCGAAACCCTCCTCACCGCGGATCTCGTACTCGGTGACAATGCCGCGGCCACCAACGAACTCTCCTTCGCCACCGTCTTCGGTGTTGAGTTCGAGACGGCGAACAATCAAGCCGTTCTTCACTTCGTTGATCTCGGCGGGGCAGTTGAAAGTTTCGCCGTGCACACCACTGAACATCGCAGCGTTGCCATCTCGGCTGGAGCTCGCTCCCCAGCCGCCGATCTGTGGCTCGATGATCGAGTACGGGCGGCCCGTGTCGGGATGGATGCCGCCGAGCAATGTTGCGCAGACCGATGCGAAGTGGCCTGCGGGCAACTTGTCGGGTACGACGGGAGCGAGACAACGCCACATCATGTCGTACAGCGGCAACATCAGGTCGTAGTAAAAGCCCATTGGAGCAGGCTCGACCGGGTCGAACACTGAACCCGGGCGGGTCAACACGGTCACCGGTCGAAACGAACCGGCGTTTGCGACGTTGCTTGGGTCGGTGAGTGACTTGAACAGCATTTGGACCGGGATCATCGCACCATCACGGGTCACGTTGGTCGGCGTGGTGGCCTGGTCAGGGTTGTTGGTGAGATCGACGATGAACTCGTCGTTGGTGATGGTGATCTCTACGTTGAGCACGCGGCCGTCGTCGATTTCTTCGGAGAGTTGATACGTGCCGTTTGGCAGGTTTTTCAGGCCGGCCCGAGTCACTCGTTCTCCGTGATCCATGAACGCCACAGACGCGGCGCGGAACGTGTCGGCGCCGTAGCGGCCGGCCAACTCGGCCAAGCTCCGCGCTCCGGTGCGAGCAGCGGCGATACCTGCCCACAGGTCGCCCTTCGACGCGTCTTCGAGACGAGAGTTCAAGTGGATGATGTCGAACACGGCTCGAACGTTCTCACCACGCGAGATCATCTTGACGGGCGGGATCCGAATGCCCTCTTGGTAAATCTCGGTTGCGTCGCCGCTTGCGGATCCGGGCGCCATCCCGCCAACATCTGAGTGGTGCGCAATATTTGCGGTCCATGCAATGAGTTCCTCACCGTGAAAGACCGGCATGGCGATCACGAGGTCGTTCAGGTGGGTCACGCCTCCGTGATAGGGGTCGCTGGTGAGGAACACGTCGCCGGGTTCGATGTCGTCGAGCCCGATCGAGTCGATCACGAACTTAACCGCTTTGTCGAGGACGCCAACGAACGCTGGAATGCCGGCGCCCGACGATGCCAGTTCGCCGTGTTCGTCGAGCACGGCGGTTCCCATGTCGAGAACCTCGTAGATGATCGAACTGACGGCGGTCTTCTTCATCGCCACGAACATTTCATCTGCGGTTGCTTGGAAGCTGTTCTGGATAATCTCCAGGGTGATGGGATCATGTCTCATGATGGCGTCCTTTCACATTCGTTTCGTTGGGTTCGGTTCCACTGTCGCTTGTTGGCTTGGCTGCATTCCATGCGTTCAACGCCGCTCCAGTACCAGGTTGCCATACCCGTCCAGTGTGGCACTCCAGCCGGGGTTTATAAGCACCGATGTACCTGCGCCTTCGACGGTTGCCGGCCCGTCAAAGGCCATGCCCGGAGCGAGACTTTCGGCGCGATAGACGGCCGAGTCGTGAACGCCAGCATCGGCGAAATCGATCGATCGTTCGCCGACTTTCGCGCTCGATGCGTCGGACGGGCCCAGATCTACTTCGTCGCCCAAAGGCGCTGCGTTCGGAACTTTCGCGACCAGATGAAGCCCGACAACCTCCACAGGTGCATCCAGTCGATAGGTGTACTCGGCTTCGTACGCGGCCCCGAATCGTTCCTGAAGTCCAGCCACTCCCCCGGGTCGAAGATCGGCTTCGCCGACCTCTACCTCAGAGGTGTGCTCTTGACCCGCGTAACGCAGGCTGGCGAACCGCTCGATGACCACATCGTCAGCGTTCGAGCCATCGGCAACAAAGTCGGCGATCGCCTTCCCCGCGGTTGTTTCAAACGCGTCGGCGATGCGACCGATGTCGGTCTCGTCGACCGAGGCGAGCACCGTCGCGAAGTAGTCGGTTCGCAGATCCGAAGCGATCATTCCCCACGCAGAGAACACCGAAGCGGCCTGCGGAATGACAACGGAGTTGATTCCCATCTCCTCGGCAAGTGCGCTTGCGTGCATTGGCCCCCCGCCACCGAAGGCGACGAGTGTGAAGTCTCGAGGGTCATGGCCTCGGTTGAGTGAGATGAGCTTGAGGGCGTTCACCATGTTGTTGTTGGCAATGCGGACGATGCCGCGCGCTGCCTCGTCGACCGACAAGCCAAGCGCATCGCCGACCGATGCGAGCGCGGCCTCGGTAGCTTCCATGTCTGGGGTGATGTCACCACCACAGAAGTCGTCTCGGCTGATGCGTCCCAGCCAGAGGTTGGCATCGGTCGTTGTGGCTTGGGTGCCGCCCGCGCCATACGACACTGGACCGGGGTCCGCTCCGGCCGATTGTGGCCCCACGTGCAACTTCTGGAACTCGTCAACCCAGGCAATCGAGCCGCCACCGTTACCGATCTCGACGAGGTCGACCACGGGAACCATTGCGGGGTATCCCGCCGACGTCTGGTTCCGTTCGAGCCAGTAGTCGGTCATGATCCGGACCCTGCCGTCTGAGATAAGCGAGCACTTGGCGGTCGTGCCGCCAATATCGAGGGCCAAGACGTTTGGGCGGCCGATCTGTCGACCCAGTTCGGCTGCGCCGAAGAACCCCGACGCTGGGCCGGACTCGACCATCACGATGGGAGCCGCTGCAACCCGATCGACCGTGCCGACGCCACAGTTGGATTGCATCACGAGCGTGGGTCCGCCAAGGTTTCGCTCAGCGAGGCGAGACTCGAGATACCGCAGGTACTTCTCGGCCGTTGGCTGAACATAGGCCGACAGCACGGCGGTACTCGTTCGTTCGTATTCACGCCACTCACGGCTGATGTCGCTCGATGCCACCGCGGCAACCTCGGGCCACAACCGAC
>CAZHUR010000204.1:0-5125 GCA_964535395.1 uncultured Acidimicrobiales bacterium | reverse complement strand
GTGTTCTTCGTTGCGCTCGGCATCGGCAACCTTCTATGGGGTCCCCTCGCCGATCGTTTCGGTCGTAAACCCACCATGTATGTCTCTTTGGCCGCCGTTGCTATTGGAGCGGTCGTCACATCCTTTGCGCCAACGTTCGAGATCTTCCTCGTTGGTCGAGTCTTCTGGGGTCTATCAGCAGCGGGTCCTCGCACGATCGTTCTCGCTATCACTCGCGATTCCTACGAAGGCGATGCAATGTCGCGCATCATGTCGCTGACGATCGCCGTGTTCTTGGTGGTGCCAATCCTCGCGCCGACCCTTGGCGAAGCACTGCTCGCTCTCGGTTCATGGAGGCTCACCACTCTGGCCGCGGCTGTGCTCGCCAGCATTGGTGCCATCTGGTTCTCTCGCGTCGAAGAGACCCTGCTCCCCAAAGACGCGATGGCACTCGAGTTCGGTCGGATTGGTCGTGCTGCGAAGGTGGTTGTGACGCACCGAAAGACCGTGCTGTTCACGCTCGCTGCCACGATGACCTACGGAGCGTTCTTTCCGTGGCTTGGTAGCTCGCCAACACTGATCGGTGATGTCTTTGGCCGCGACGACTCGTTCGCTCTCATCTTTGGCGGCAACGCCATCCTCATGGCCATCGGCATACTCACGTCGGAGCGGCTCGTTCGCCGATTCAGCACCTTCCCCGTGGCGATGGCCCAGAGTGTTGCCCTTGTGCTAGTGGCTGCGGGCTATGTCGTGATCTCGCTACTCAACGACGGCATCCCGCCGTTCTGGATCTGGTTCGTTCTGGTCACCTTGTTACTCACTCTCAACTCGAGCAGCTCTCCACTCTTTCAATCGCTCGCTATGGAACCCATGGGAGCGATAGCCGGTACGGCCGCGTCGGTAACCGGAGCGTTCATCTTCATCGTCGGCGCAATCCTCGGGTCGATCATCGACGGCTTCATCGACACGACCGCGACACCGTTCGGAGTGGGGTTCTTGGTGTACGGGTTGGTCATCACCGTCACGTTGTACGCTGCCCGCGGTCTGTCAGGGCCGAGCACCGCTGGGTAGACGCTCGTCAACATTGCCACGTTCGCGATCTTCGCGAAGCCTGCGAAGCCGACTATGGAACTGGTCGCGATCGATCGTGCACAGCCGAAGGTGACGACCGCCCGCCGTTCCGTCCTCTCGGAAGGCAGTACGCCCGTGTAGCACCCGCTGGTTGTCGTAGACGATCGCCTGTCCGGGTTCGAGTCCGAACTGCACGGCCCGACCTGGGCTGTTGACCTCGGTCGCGAAACGGATCAGCGCTCGATAGAAGTCTCCAACGATGGCTGGGTCGACATCGAGCGGCGCCATAGATCGTTCGTGAAAGCGGATACCCGACACTTCGTGATCTCGATCGAGCGAGATGATCGGACCGTGAGCGAGCAAATGAACATCCTCACCTTGGTCGACCACATCTGTCCTGTGTCTCACGAACGGAACGCTCACGTCGGTCAATAGGTCGAAGATGTCGGGCTCTTCTTCGTACAAATCGGCAGCGATGCCGAAACCATCGACGAGGACCGACTCGCCACCCGACATCGACCTCGATACGCAGTGCAAGATCGACGTACCCGACGGTGTGTAGCGGTACGGGTCGTCGGTGTGTGGGTCGAGTCCTAACCCGCTTTGGCTGAGGGTCCAGACCTCGGGTTCGACAACGATGTCGAAGAGACGACCGAAATCGGTCTCGCGGACTCGACCAATGAGTGCGGCAACCGCTTCGGTACCTTCTTCGTCACCGGGCACTCCCTCCACGATCGCAGCTCCCCATCGTGCGACCGAGTCCAGGAGATCGCAGTGTTCGTCGCTGCCGGCTTCGGGCAACTCATAGTGTTCAAACTCGTGGCCCGCGCGAAAGTGCGAGATGTTTTGAGGTTTGCCCCGACGATCGTGTGGTTCGTGGGAGTGAGCACGAAGCCACTCCAAGTCAAAGAACGAATCGTGCCCGTCGCTAAATTCGACAGCGAGATCGCCGTCGTCGTTTTGAAAGGCGTCGAGCACAAAAAGATCGGGGTTGAGCTCGACCACCGAAAAGGTTCGAAAGGCCTTCGATCGATCGCCGGCACTTGGACAGTTGTCTCGCAACCACAACGCATGAAACCGCGAGCGAGCGCCATCACTCCAGCGAATGACGACACCGGTGCCGGACACCTCGATCGTCGATGCTGCTGTTTCGAGTTCCATCGACCAGATCGTACGCGGGTCGTGTACAACGATGAAACCGACCTCGCCTGTCTCACCACACGCGTTGATGTCTCATGAGCCAGGTTTTTCGGTTAGGTTCACAAAAGTGACCGTTGTCATAGCGGCGATGGCTCTATCGAAGGGAAGACATATGCGACTGCGATTCGGAACGTTCATGGCACCATTCCATCCACCAGAGCACAGTCCAACGCTGTCTCTAGAGAATGACCTTCAGCTGCTCCAACACATGGACACACTCGGTTTTGACGAAGCCTGGGTTGGCGAACACCACTCGGCTGGCAGTGAGATCATTGCCTCCCCAGAGATCTTTATCGCCTCTGCGGCTGCTCGAACAAAGAACATCAAGCTGGGCACCGGCGTCGTCTCGCTCCCCTACCACAACCCGCTTTGGACAGCGGAGCGAATGGTCTTGCTCGATCACCTCACTCGCGGACGAGTGATGTTTGGAGTCGGCCCAGGAGCTCTCCCGACCGATGCGGCGATGCTCGGCCTCGAGCCATCGCAGATGCGTCCGTTACTCGAAGAGTACCTGGCGATCATCATGCAACTGCTCACAACCGACGAGCCAGTGAACTACTCATCTGACCGGCTCACCCTCAACGATGCTCGTCTCCATCTGCGTCCCTACTCCGACCCGCTCTTCGACATGGCCATTGCTGCGGTGGCGTCGCCATCGGGTGCCAAGCTCGCTGGCCAATACGGCCATGGTGTGTTGTCACTTGGCGCCACCGTTGCTGTTGGCATGGACGTGTTGGCCCATCACTGGACTATCCAAGAAGAGACCGCTGCACGCTACGACCGTGTCGCCGATCGTTCGAAGTGGCGCCTTGTGGGACTCATGCACTTGGCCGAAAGCGAGGCGGAAGCACGCAAGGACGTCGAGTACGGAATGGAACAGTGGTTCCGGTACTTCCAAAACGTCGCTGCGTTCCCGCAAATGGCTGTCGACGGAGGCAATCTCGATGAGATGATCGATTTTGTCAATGGGGGCCTTGGCGTGGTTGGCACCCCAGACATGGCAATCGCTCAGATCGAAGAGTTGCTCGAGCAATCGAACGGTGGCTTCGGTGCGTTTATGACACTGGCGCACAACTGGGCTAACCATGAGTCGACGATGAAGAGCTACGAACTGTTTGCTCGTCATGTGATGCCCCGCTTCCAAGGTCAGCTCGACAGCCTGATCGGTGCGGCTGACCGAGCCGAGAAGTCGCGACCTGTGCTCGCCGAGAAGCAACTGGCGGCTGTCGAAGAAGCGGCCGAACGTTATGAGGGCGAGAAGGAAATCGACCTCACCGAGGACCCGGTCCCAGCCGAGTAAAGGCTACGCCTGGCCACTCCCGTACAAACCAAAGGCTTCGGCTTGATCGTCGCTGAGGTGATAGCTCTCTTCGTCGTTCGGGAAATCTCCCGATCGAACGTCGGCGGCGTACCTGCTTAGCGCGTCGATCGTGTCGCCCTTCATATCTGCGTATCGGCGCACGAACTTCGGTACGAATCGATCCTCGATGCCCAGCACGTCGTGGTACACGAGGACCTGGCCGTCACAGTGAGGCCCCGCGCCGATCCCGATCGTGGGTATGTCGACAGCTTCGGTGATCGCTTCAGCGACCTTGACCGGAATGCCCTCGAGCACGATTCCGAAGCAACCTGCGTGCTGGAGCGCCTTTGCGTCTTCGATGAGTTCCAGGCCAGCTTCGGCCTGGCGGCCCTGCACTTTGAAACCACCCATCGCGTGAACCGATTGCGGGGTAAGCCCGACGTGTCCCATCACCGGAATCTCAGCATCGATCAACGCTTCGACCATCGGCAGGCGTTTGCGACCGCCTTCGAGCTTGACACATTGTGCCCCTGCACGAATCAGCGTTGCTGCGTTACGAACGGTCTCCTCGACCGACACATGAAAGCTCATCCACGGTAGATCTCCAACGATCAGGCAATCGGGTTTCGCTCGCGCCACAGCCCGAGTGTGGTGAGCAATGTCGTCGACGGTGACCTGCAGCGTGTCGTCGTAGCCAAGCACCACCATGGCGACCGAGTCGCCCACGAGGATCATCTCGATGCCAGCTTCGCTCGCTGCTCGAGCACCGGGTGCGTCGTACGCGGTGATCATCACAAGGGCGTCATCACCGTTGCTCACCTTGCGAGCAGAAATCTTTGGAACGGTCATCTTGGCCATTCGTTTTCTCCTTCCCGTCCAGCGCACGTAGGCTGCCGGCGGTACTAGGTAGTCTACGGCCCGTGAGCAGCTCGTGTTAAGTCGTTTGGCCGCGATTAACCAACCGAAGGCATTGGGTGACGCTCGCGTGCCAGTTCGTACAGGCGGCGATCTGGCGTCGTCAGGTACTCGACACGTTCACGTTGGGAGTCGTTTAGCTCAAATCCACTCGAACGATTTCGGTGTTCGATGTGCAGCTTCTTCGGAAGCCCAAGAAAGGTGGACAACCGTGAGATGCAACTGTCGTACGAGTCCAGAAAGCCGACGAAGTCGACTTCTAAGAGGTTCTCCAGAACCTCATCGATGTTGTCAAGGTCGTGGTCGTACCCAAAGGCCTGCGCCTGCATCGAGCCTTCACGCCACGCATGCTTTGCCAGGATCTCGTCGAAGCTGAGCCCGAAATACCTGCGACCAGGCTGACGATTGAACTGAATCCCCGATATCAGCCGCTCGATCGGGTCTCGAAGGAACGTAAAGACGCGAGGACGGACCGAGAATCGATCGATAGGACCCATTCCGAAATGTCCGACGAGCATCTTCAGTTCACGTGGTAGGAACGTGCTCGCATTTGCGTCGACCTCATCCCACAACGGAAACCGGTCGTAGAAGTACTTGCGTTCTTGGTGCAGGTTGGGGAACACCTGGGCCTGGGGGAAGGCTCGATAGAGCGAATAGATC
>CAZHUR010000203.1:1774-5140 GCA_964535395.1 uncultured Acidimicrobiales bacterium | reverse complement strand
TCGAGGTCACGCCGGCGACCCTCATTGCGTTCCTGACGATCATGGGTTACTCGCTATACGACACGATCGTCGTATACGACAAGGTGCGTGACATCACCGCACGTGTGGGTGCAACCGGCCGATACACCTACACCGAGATGATGAATCTGGCCCTCAACCAGGTGCTCACCCGCTCGATTAACACCACGATCACGTCGATTATCCCCGTGTTGTCGATGCTCGTAATCGGGTCGCTCATCCTTGGAGCGACGACCCTTCAGGAGTTCTCGGTCGCCTTGCTCGTCGGGTTGATCGTCGGTGGGTACTCGTCGCTATTCGTTGCTTCGTTTATTGTCGCCAAACTCAAAGAACGCGAGCCCGAATACCAGCAGATTGCCAACAAGGTTGCGAAGAAGTCCGACGGTTCTGATGGCGGAACCCGATCGATCGATGCGGCCGACGTGGTGGGAGCTGCGGTCTCCAACTCCAGTTCGAAGTCAGCGAAGAGCCAGAAGTCGTCGGGCGCTGGTGCGGCCAGAGCAAAGTCGAAGGCATCGAGCAAGGACACAGCCAGCACCGCACCGCCGAAACCAAAGAAGTCGAACAAGACCGGCACCAAGTCGAGCGGCGCTCCACCCAAGCCCCGCAAGACTAAAAAGAAGAGGTAGGCCGTTCGGGCCCGACCTACGCGCGGTCGATGACGATCGGAGTGCGGAGAGCACCTTCGAGTAGCGACTTTCGCTGGTCGGCGCTGAAGACCTCGAGGTCGATGTCAGCACCGTGAACACTGAGCACGATCGTGTTTGCCTTAACCTTCACGGCCACCTTTGAGACAGCGCTCTGCCCAGTGCGGTCGAGTGCGATGCCGATGCGCAGGATTCCAGCGAGCACGCTAACGCGCCGGCGATCTGCGTCGTTGAGCGCCCCGTAGCCAGTGTGACTCGACTTGGGAGCACTCTTTCGGTGATAGCGAGCTACGAGTGCGATCAGTTCGCGCTCCTGCTCATGGAAACCGGCGAGGTGATCGGTGTTACGAATCAAATAGTACGAGTGGCGATGGTGAGCACTGTGGCCGACAAAGCGTCCAATGTTGTGGAGCATCGCTGCGGCTTCGAGTACATCTCGTTCATAGTCGCCGAGGCCGTGTTGATCGATCGTCGAGTCGAAGATCTGCATCGCAATGTCGGTTGCTTGATGGGCGGCGGCGATCGTCTCGCCATGTCGTTCGACCACATCGCGAACGCTGCTCGCACGGATTGCGCTGAGGTGGTGTAGCCCGCTTCGGTCTGTCTCATCTTGGTTCAGGCGATCGAGAATCAAGCCTTCGCGGAGGGCATCGGGTGAAACGGTGAATTCGTCCACACCGAAGGTGGTCATGATCGCTTCGACGATGAGCGCTCCCGCCACGATGGTGTCGGCACGCTGTGGATCGATTCCGGAGATCTCGCTGCGCTCGTGTGGGGTGCGGGCCGCCAGGATGACCGCCAATGCGGCGTCGAACTCCTCGCGGGTAACCGCTCCTGAGTTGTCGGAGTGATCGTCGGAGCGAAGCTCTCGAGCTACCTCGGCCATCGTTTCGAATGTGCCAGATGAGCCGACCACCCGATCGAAACTGTAGAGACCCGCCTCGCTGGCCACACGAACGAGAAACGATAGAAGAAACACTCGGCATTCGTCGACCGCCTCGGAGGTGATGATCCCGTCGGGGAAGAAACGGTTCGACGTGCGAACGTGACCAATCTTGAGGCTCCGCATGAGCTTTGGCTCGATGTCGTGTCCGACGATGAATTCGGTCGAACCGCCACCGATGTCGATCACGAGGTGTCGGGTTCGTGCGAGAGGAACAGCGCCGAGCACGCCGAGGTGAATGAGTCTCGCCTCTTCAGGACCAGAGATCACGGCGATGTCGATCCCCGCTTCGTCCCAGGCACGTGTGATGAAATCTTGAGAGTCTTCGGCTTCTCGCACTGCGCTGGTCGCAACGGCGTGGATGTCAGCGTCGTGAGCATCTGCGAGAGTGCCAAAGTTTTTCAACGCCGCCAGCGCACGATCGACCGCCGCTGGATCGAGAGCCTTCATGTCCGAAGCCCCAGAACCCAGCCGAACCGGGAGCTTCTCGCGCAGGAGGATCTCTGGTTTGGTGCCTTCCACCGGGCGAGCGATCGCCAGATGAACAGAGCTGGTTCCAATGTCGATCGCGGCCAAGTTCGCTCGTTCGGTCATCTGGTCACAGTAGTTCCAAGCGGGGGCCTTGACGCGAGTACGTTGGTCAGTGTTGGCGCTTGCGGGAAAGTTCGCCACACTCAATACAAGCCCACAGTCACAAGCAATGTAAGGCTGGCCTATGCCGACAGTTACTCGAGTTCTCCCGTGGCGACGACAGTCATCGCGCGTCGAGAGCGAGTTATCCGCAATCGTCGAGGCCTACCTAGAGGGACGCGAGGACGCGTCGATCGAGCGCATTCAAAACGCCTATCACATTGCAGCTGCCGCTCACGGAGATCAGCAACGCAAGTCGGGCGAGTCATACATTTCGCACCCTCTAGCGGTGGCGAAAGTAGTCGCCGAGTTTGGACTCGACGACATTGCGATCGCTGCAGCTTTGCTTCACGACGCTGTCGAGGACACCGCGCTGTCGCTTGAAGAACTCAGCCGAGACTTCGGCGAAGCTACCGCTCGCGTTGTCGACGGCGTCACCAAACTCGACCGGGTGAACTTCGATAGCAAGGAAGCCCAACAAGCCGCGTCTGTGCGAAAGATGATGCTCGCAATTGCCCAAGACGCACGGGTGCTCATCATCAAGTTGGCCGATCGCCTCCACAATATGGAGACGATCGCGGCCATGCCGCCGTGGAAGCAAGAGCGCACAGCTCGCGAAACTCTCGACATCTATGCGCCACTCGCTCACCGGCTGGGCATGCAAGAACTGAAGCAGCGACTCGAAGACCTGGCCTTCGCCGCAGCGATGCCCAAGCAGTACGCAGAGCTCGACGCGATGGTCGCAGTCCGAGCACCGGAACGAGACCTGTACATCACCCAGCTCATCGGCGAAATCGAACAGCGTTTGGCTGAACTCGACATCGCCGGCGACGTGAATGGTCGCCAGAAGCATCTCTATTCGATCTACGGAAAGATGGTGGTCAACAACCTCGAGTTCGAGAACATCCACGACCTCGTCGGCGTGCGCGTTGTCGTCGACTCGGTGCGCGACTGCTATGCAGCCCTCGGTTCGATTCACTCGACTTGGAAACCGGTGCAGGGCAGGTTCAAGGACTACATCGCAATGCCAAAGTTCAACCTCTACCAGTCGTTGCATACGACGGTGGTGGGTCCGCTCGGCAAAGAGGTCGAAGTTCAGATTCGAACCAAGGAGATGCACGCCCGAGC
>CAZHUR010000203.1:0-1674 GCA_964535395.1 uncultured Acidimicrobiales bacterium | reverse complement strand
CCGCTTGAAACCCGCCTCCAGTCCGGAGACCGTGTCGAGGTCATCACCTCGAAGAATCCCGACGCAGGTCCGTCGAAGGACTGGCTCAAGTTCGTGGCTTCACCGAAGGCTGCGAACAAGATTCGAAACTGGTTCAGCCGCGAACGCCGAAGCGAGTACATCGAATCTGGTCGTGACGACCTCACCGCAGCGTTGCGCAGAGCAGACCTGCCGGTGCAGCGAACAATGAAGAGCGATTTGATTGCTGATATCGCCGACGAGATGAACTATGTCGACCTCGATGCGTTGCTTGCAGCGATTGGTGAGGGCCACGTGTCGCCGCGCACGATCGTTAACCGCGTCAACCGCGAGTATGCCCCGGGCGAGTCCGACGAACAATTGGCTGAGACCATTGACAGGGTTCGGTCTCGGAGCAATCGACGTTCACTCACTGGCGGCGTTCATGTCGAGGGCCTCGACGACCTTCTCGTAAGGCTTGCGACGTGCTGCACACCGGTGCCCGGCGACGACATCGTCGGTTTCGTAACCAGGGGCAGGGGAGTGTCGGTGCATCGCTCGGATTGCTCGAACGCTCTCTCGCTAGAGGTCGATCAGTCGGATCGCCTCATCGAGGTCGATTGGGACGACACCCACGAAGGATTGCATGAGGCAGCGATCGAGGTGGACGCGCTGGACCGTCCCGGCTTGCTCTCAGATGTCTCCGGAGTGATGTCGGGTCACAAGATCAACGTTCGCAGTGTGGAAACAACGACCGGCGCCGACCGCATTGCTCACATGAAGTTCACGTTCGAGTTCGCGGACCCATCGCACCTCGAAACAATGCTCAACCAGGTGCGTAGTGTCGAGAGCGTCTATGACGCCTACCGAGTGCTACCCGGTGGCAGCTCCTAGTTCGAAACTGGGTATTGATCTGGGAGGACGATCGTCTGTTCCGGCGGGCCGTCGTTCAAAAGGTTCGTCAACCTTGCGCCGAGGTCTCGTGGTGCAAACACTTCGTTGGACGTAATCACCTCGTCGACGCTCCACCACCGAAGCGCGGTTACGCCTTCTTCTCGGAGTTCCTGCTCGCTGAAGTGCGGACTGATGTGTTCGTCGGCGGTTCGAGTGAAGAAATACTGCTCGTTCTGTCCATCGAATCCGTGGAGGGGAAAGTGGTGAGTGCGGTTCCAGATGGGACCGACCAGATCGACGTTGGTAATGCCGGTTTCTTCGAGGAGTTCTCGCCGGGCTGCTTCGATGCGGGTCTCGTCACCTTCGACTCCGCCGCCCGGCGTTGCCCAAAACGACCCAGTGGGAAGTTCAAAGCGAACGAGTAGCACTCGGTCGCTCGGGCTGAGGGCCACGACGCGAGCAGCAGGACGAAAGTTCGGCACGAGGGGAGACTAGTGCTCTGCGGGCTGCTCGCGGCCAGATGGTTCGGGGTGAGTGAGAGTTGGCTTCACTCATTGCTCGCCATCGAAGCGATCCGCGTGATGGCTAGCTAGCCTTACTCGTCGTGGCAACGGCTAAATTTCAAGCGCTCAAAGGTACGCGAGACATCCTTTCTCCGGACTCGGAACGTCATCGCGCGCTCGTCGACGCATTTGCTGAACAAGCGCGTCTGGCTGGCTATGGCCACATCATGTCTCCGATTTTCGAAGACCTCGGTGTGTTCTTGCGCGTCGGTGACTCGAC
>CAZHUR010000202.1:0-5179 GCA_964535395.1 uncultured Acidimicrobiales bacterium | reverse complement strand
CACTTTTCCTCGGACCCGGTTCTGGCACGGGTCTTTCTGCAGCGTCCCGGTGTTGGAGTTCCTGGATCGGCCGACCCCTTCGAAGCGGCGGTGAGCGCAGTGGTTGGCCAGCAGATCTCCGTTGCGGGAGCTCGCACCTTGTTGGGCCGCATGGTTGAAGCTTGCAATGCTCGCAACAACGCCGACCGATTGCTCTTTCCGTCGGCCGAACAGGTCCTCGAAGCAGACCTCACCAACGTGGGCCTCACGACACGACGAGCCACGACCCTTCAGCATCTCGCCTCGGCTGTTGTCGACGGTGAACTCAACCTGTCGTTGGGTGGCGACCGAGCCGAAACTCGGGATCAACTGCTTTGCATCTCCGGTATTGGCCCCTGGACCGCAGATGTGATCTCGATGCGCGCGCTGCGCGACCCCGATGTGATGCTCGCGTCCGATCTGGTAATCAAAAGACGTCTCGCAGCCATCGGTGCTGAGGAAGTCGACACCGAGCCATGGGCACCCTGGCGCTCATATGTTGCGTGCACGTTGTGGGCGACCCGCCAGGAACACACTCAAGCGAAGGAACCAACACGATGAGCTCTCCGACACTTCACTCAACAACGTTGCAAAGCCCGGTTGGCTCGTTGACCGTCGTGGCTTCAGATGCCGGCCTTCGGGCAATCCTCTGGCCTGTCGAAAAGCCGGGTCGAGTCAGCTTCGAAGAGAACGTGGTCGTGGGGAGCCACGAGGTCCTCGACGCGACGATCGAACAGCTCACGGCCTACTTCGATGGTGAAAGAACCGATTTTGACCTACCGCTCGACATGGTCGGTACAGACTTCCAACAAGCGGTGTGGAGAGGATTGTTAGAGATCCCGTGGGGGAAGACGCAGTCCTACGGCGAACTGGCGACCGCTCTCGGAAAGCCGTCGGCCTCGCGAGCCGTGGGTTCTGCAACCGGCCGAAATCCAATCTCGGTCGTCGTGCCATGTCACCGCCTCGTTGCATCGTCGGGCAAACTGACCGGCTTTGCCGGTGGACTCGACGCCAAGCGATGGCTGCTCGATCACGAGAGCTCAAAGCTGTTCTGAAAATCAAGTTTTCGCGAGTTTCCACCGATGGGTCTGATAGAACACTTGGTGGGCCAGCGGTTGGCCTGGCGGGATTCTTTTGGGGGTGTCATCGAGGCACTCCTTACCTTCAAGGAGTTTCACAATGGGAATTTTCGACTTCGTCCGCAATGCTGGAGCCAAGATCGGAATCGGCAAGAGCACCGACGAGATCGCCGCCGAAGAAAAGGCCGAATCGGATGCAAAGCTGGCCGAGGTTGCAAAGAAGCGCAACGCTCAAAGAGAGCGCATCAAGGCACGGGCAGCTGAGAAGCGTTCCGAGAAGGCCGCCGCCAAGCGTGCAGAAGCCCGCAAGTCGAGCGAGCTTGAAAAGTACGTACGCCAGATGGATCTCCCGGTCTCGGGCCTCGACATCCGCTACGAGGACGGCACCGCCTTCGTCGACGGAGAGGCTGCCGATGCCGAGACCAAGGAGAAGGTCATCCTTCTCGTGGGCAACGTCGAAGGCGTCGCTCAGGTCGACGAGAGTCTCACGGTCGCAACCGACGGTGGTGCTGATTCGTCGATGTACGTCGTCGAACCCGGCGACACACTTTGGGCGATCGCTACTGCCGCCTATGGCGACGGCAACCGCTACCCGGAGATCTTCGAGGCAAACAAGCCAATGCTGGCCGACCCGGACAAGATCTACCCAGGACAGGTACTTCGAATTCCTGGATCCTGATCTTTGCGATCTTGAGATAGATGCTCTCAGCACCACCGTCATCATCTACGGGCGTTGACGGCGGTGCTGGAGTATCTTCTGCCTAGACAACTTTGTTAGTCTGAGCGAGTGATCTCGGCTTTGCGTGACCTTCCTCCTCGGGGTTTGGCTGCGCGCGATCCCGTTCGGGTTGGTTGCCTTAGTGTTGATCGGGATTCCGTCGGATTTGATCGATACCCCGTTCTTTGGTCGTCCGGTTGAGACCACGAGTATCGACTACGTCATTTGGGCAATCACCTCATCACTCATTGGCTTGGTCTTCGCGATCCGCCTCCCGAACAGCCACCGGGACGAGGAGGAACGAAGCGATATCCGCACCAGCTGGGGTGGCTTCTTTTCCTTTCTGGCCGTTGGCTGCCCGGTATGTAACCAACTGGTGGTCGCTGCGATCGGCACGAGCGGAGCGCTGAGCTGGTGGGCTCCCGTCCAGCCGATCGTCGGAGCTTTAGCGATCGGGTTTGTGCTTTGGGCCCTGCGTAAGAGGCTCGCCACCTATCAGCTGACGACCTGCCCTCTTCCGAACCGCGCGTCGACGCCAACCCAGCCCGAGTTCGCAGACCACAGTTTCTAAGTCCTTAAGGCTGCTTTTACGAGGGCCTCAACTTCGGCTCGTACCCTGAAGGGTTATGAGCGCGCACGCGATACCCGTCGAGGTGATAGCCGAGGCTGACGCGTCCAGTGCGATCTCGGGCCAGCGATCGCCCGGCAGAATCACCGGTATCGACATGGCTCGCGGAATCGCCATGGCGTTGATGGTGATCGTGCACTTCGTTGCGTGGTGGGAAGGTGAGGGCGCGCTGTTTACCGCAGCAGAGCTTGTTCGCGGTCGAGCGATGCCTCTCTTCATGCTCTTAGGTGGTGTCGGCGTCACCTTGATGACAGCGCGCACGGCTACGCCGACTCGCAACCTTTTGATTCGTGCAGCGATGCTCCTCGTACTTGGATTTGTTCTGACCGAGTACGTGGACCGACTCGCGATCGTGCTCCAGGCCTACGCGTTGTTCTTCGTTCTCGCGATCGTCCTTTGGCGGCTGCCTTCGAAAGTTCTTCTTGGGCTGGTTCCAGCCCTTGTTGCGATCGGCGGTTTCACATATCAAACGGTCGGACGACCTCGAGTGCTCACCCCGTTCGACACCTTCTTCAACTCGACCGACGGCGTCGAGTCGCTCGTCTTTGACGGCTTCTATCCGCTCTTCCCGGTCGGCGCCTTCTTCATATTCGGCATGTGGCTTGGGCGCCTCGACCTCCGTTCCGACAAGCTCGCGTCAATTCTGTTGAGCGTCGGAGCTGCGGTAGGCGCTGTTGTGTGGGTCGGCGCAGATCGTCTCGTGTCAACGTTCAACATCCGGATCGACTTTGGCGGTCGCGCGGGCGATGGCTCCTTTCACTGGGGGCGGCTTCTCGACACCGAAGGACACTCGGCAATGCCCGCTTGGACGATCAGCGCACTTGGGACATCGGCAGCGATCCTCGGATTTTCGTTGCTCATCGCTCCTAGATTCGCAAACGTTGTTCACCCAATAACGGTCGTGGGTTCGATGTCTCTCACGTTCTATGTGTTCCAGGCGTGGGCAACAAACATCGTGCCCCCCACCCTCGAAACCGGGGTCGTCGAGGAATGGGGATTTGCGATTGGTGTCTATGTGATCTTCACGTTCTTTGCCCTGCTCTGGCGCATGTGGTTCCGTTCGGGGCCACTCGAACGAGTGTTGAGAATCGGCTCCGGTCCAAAGGCTGCGAAAACCGTGTGAGTGTTTGCCCAAGCGAGGGTGCGCTCGAGTAATCGCTTAGCGTGGGCTCGATGCAGACTTCTCGACAGAGTGCGGACAAAGATGTTGTACACGTCCGAACACTGCGCGTCCTGTGGGCATCTGCAATCTTTAGCCGGGGTGCGTTCTCGGCAATGTTTCCTGTTTCGGTGCTCGCGATCCGAGACATTCTTGGCTCGTCGACGTGGGCTGGCCTCAGTACGGGGTTCAGCACTGCGGGTTCTGCGTTATCGGCTGCTTGGTTGGCAACGTACATGCAGCGCAGGGGACGAGCACCCGGGCTAACCCGCGGTTTCTCGGCAGCGGTTCTCGGTGCAGTTCTCGGAATCGTCGCGATTCAAGCTTCATCGCTGATCCTGTTTCTGGTTGGCATGATCCTCATCGGAGTTGGGAACGGCACGTCGAACCTGTCGCGCTACGCAGCGTCGGACCTCGCGGCCGAGGAGCGTCGATCGCGAGACATCAGCACCGTGATCTTCGCGTCGACATTTGGCGCCGTCATCTTTCCGCTGTTCCTCGGCCCAGCTGGCGACATCGCTGAGTCGTTCTCGCTGAACGAGAATGCGGGCGGCTTCGCTATGGCGATCATCCTCGCAGGGTTGGCCGCAGCCGCTGTTTGGGTCTTCATGCGTCCCGACCCGTTGGTCGTTGCTGGTCGAGTGGATCCCGATGCCGAGCGCAAGGACACGGTTCCCTTTAGCAGCGCGCTGTCGATCGCGTTCGCTCACCCCATGGCACGGTTGGCCTTTGTCGCACTCGTCGTTGGTCAGGCGGTGATGGTCGGTGTGATGGCGATGACCCCACTCCATATGGAGGCTCACGGTCACGCGAACGGCATGATCGGCGCGGTCATCTCGGCACACACCGCTGGCATGTTCGCACTGGCCCCCTTTGCGGGCTACCTCTCCGACCGCTGGGGCAGAGTCCAGACGGTTTCCCTAGGCGGGCTCACCCTCGTCGTCGCCACGATGCTCACGGCCCTGGCGGGCGAAGCACCAGCAGCGCTCATGTTCCCCGGACTCTTCCTGCTCGGTCTCGGCTGGAGCTTCACGATCGTTGCCGGCTCGGCGCTCCTCACCGAGTCGGTGCGCGCTGAAGACCAGGTCGCTGTTCAGGGAGCAGCCGACATGGCGACCAACATCGCGAGCGGAAGCGGTGCGCTGTTGTCTGGTGTTGTTCTATCGATGTCGGGCTTCCACAGCCTTTCATATGTTGCAATGGCCGCCGCCGGTGCCCTTCTCATCATGGGCTATTTCCAGCAGCGACTAACAACCAACATGGCCTAGCAGCACCCGGTCTGGGACACTCTTGCTATGAGTGATGGCCAACAACGCGAGACTTCCATCCAATGGAACGTGCTCGACGACGTGTCGTTACTGGTGGCGGCACACGAACCCGGCGAAGCCGTGGTCGCCGCATCCGAGGTCGACGACTTTCAACGCGATGGCGTGTGTTACTTGCCAGGCGCCTTCGTTCCGTGGGTCGAGCCGCTTCGCTCTGGACTTGAGCGCATCATGGCAAGCCCAGACGACTTTGCGTTCACCAGCGACAGCGCAGAACCCGGTGAACCGGGGCGCTTCTTCGACACGTACTGC
>CAZHUR010000201.1:0-5186 GCA_964535395.1 uncultured Acidimicrobiales bacterium | reverse complement strand
GGTGACTCCTCAGGGTGGACCTGAGGCGGTCGTTAACGTCAGCAACTCGCCACTAGCGAGCAACTGTCGCACGGTGTCGCTCGGCGACTTCGACAACGACGCCGACCTCGACATCTTCGGCGGCTGCGCAATGCTCGCTAACGGTCAGGCCACCAACATCGTGCTTCTGAACGACGGCGCTGGAAACTTCACCGTCGATTCGTCTTCGGTTCCGAGCACGGGCGCAATTACCTCAACGGTCTCGCTCACAGCGGACTTCAACGACGACGGTTGGCTCGACACCTACGTAGGTGGCGGCCTCGACACCGAGCCTGGTGAAGACTTCATCTTCTTGAACGACGGTGGCGACAACAACTGGCTCAAGATCGACCTCGTTGGTTCGAACCCAGACGCCATCGGCGCTCAGGTGTTCGTTGGAACCGACAAGTGGCAGGTTCGTGAGACTGGTCACCGTGTCCACTACGGCCAGGACTCGTCGACCCTTCACTTTGGTCTCGGCACCGAGAGCGTTGTTGCTCCGGTTGAGATTCAGTGGCCAGACGGAACCTTCGAATCGTGCACCATTGCTGGCGTCAACCAGACGGTCACCATTACCCAGGGTTCTGCGAACTGCACCACCCAGACCGCTTCTCAGTTCCAGGCTGCACTCGATGCGGCTCCAGACCGGTTCATCGACACCACTGGCCCTGTTGTTACTCCGCAGACCCCAGCGACTGGTTCGGTACTCGTACCGAAGGCAGCAGCAGTATTCGGCACAGCCACAGATGAGTCTGACGTCGAACGTGTTCGTGTTCGTGTCCGTCGCAACGTCGGTGGAACCTTGACCTACTGGAACGGTTCTGCTTGGCAGGCCAACCCTGACTGGGTGGATGTAACAATCAACCCGAGCGGCTCATGGATCCTCCGAGGTGTCGACTTCACCACTCCAGGTGGATATCGAGTCTGGGCTCTCGGCGACGATTCGGCAGGCAACCTGTCGACCGCTGCTGAGAACGGGCAACTGATCTTCTCGGTCACCGATGAAGCTGGTCCGCTCGTACGACCAACCCGTCCGGCGAACGGATCGGTAGTTACCACCGATTCTGCAGCGGTATTCGGTACTGCAACAGACCCTGATGGTGTCGACCGAGTGCGTGTCCGTGTACGCCGCGACGACGGTAACGGCCTCGACTTCTGGAACGGCTCAGGTTGGGTATCAAGCCCGCAGTGGGTCGATGCAACCGTGAACCCGAACACCGGGTCGTGGATTCTCCGAGGTGTCGATTTCAGCACCGCTGGCGACTACCGAGTGTGGACGATTGGCAACGACGGTGACGGCAACTTGTCCCGTGCTGCCGACAACGGTCAACTCAGTTTCAGCGCCCAGTAAAAGCTAGGCACAAGAACTAGGGACGTTGCGTTCGCAACGTTTCGAAAGCCAATAGAGCTCGCCCCACATCGGGGTGGTGGATGGGAGATGAAGGCGTCGGTCGCTCGTGCGGCCGACGCCTTCACCGCGTCTAGTCAGAAGACGACGTTTTGTCTTGGCGGGAACGTTTGGTTGGTGTGACCGGTCGGCTGACGTCGATCGATACCGCCACGGCGTTGGACGTGAAGCCAGCCTCGTCGATGCCATCGAGAAACGTGGTGAAGCTGTCGTTGTTCGCCCGGCTAAGGAACGCCTCATACTCGTCTTGGTGATGCCCAGCGCTCGAGAGAGAAAAGCCACCCTCGAAGGTGATGTGAAGCACGTTTGGTTCGATGGGAGAGTACAGATCGCCGACCAGTTCGAGGGGCGGCAGTTGGGGCAGCGCCACCTCCACCAGCCCATCGCGTTCGAGGCGATGCTCAACATCTCGGATTGTCTTGTTGGCCACGCTCGTCGCCCCGTTGACCACGCCCTCGACCACTTCGAAACGGGTCCTGCCGGTGGCGAGGGTGCCACCGTGGCGGGCGAGACTTTCACTGAAGGCAACCGTGTCGAAGATGTTGGTGGCGCTCACCGCGTCGGTGGCCGAGGGAACGTTCGACAACCGTTCGGTGAGTTCGTAGCCGGCTCCGAACACGTGGGTCACCTCGACCAGGTCGCCGTTGAAGTGCTCGTCCTGCGCGAGATCGAACGCAGTGTCGCTACCGAAGCTGTGCCCGATGATGGCGGTGCGTGCTCCGGGTTCGATCACGCCGGTTTCGATCATGAGCTCGGTCCAGTCGCTGACGCGTTGTGCGTATCCGTTGTGGGCTAGGCCCGGATTGATGGCCGAGTCGAGTGCTTGTTGGTCGAGGTCTCGGAGGCTGGCGGTGCGCTCGTCGTATCCCAAGTTGGGTCTGCTCAGATCGATGACGCCGGCCAGCACGATCGTGACGTTGCCGTTGTCGTGAAGGAACGCCTCGAACTCGTCGGCCAGAATTTGGTCGGGGTTTGCAGTGTCGGCAATGGCCCGGATCAAAAGCTCACGGCCCCGCTCGGCCGGTTCGGATGAACTGATGCGCAGCGGGGTTCCGACCCGAGGGTTGGTGAGGTCGAAATCTCGGTCGCCCGTCGTGCCAGCGATGCTGAACGGCGCTTCGATCTTGGCGAGCTTCGACTCGAGGTGGGTCACGCGATTGGTTTCGGCGGCGGTGAGCGGGCGTGGCCTTGCCCGGAGTGCAGCGAGTTCGTGGCGCAAGAGCGCCTCGTCGTAGGTATAGCCCGAGTTGAGTGCGAGCGTTGCCGCAACGCTGTTGAGCGTTCTGCCTGTTGTAGTCGACAGCGCGTAGGCGGTGCGTGCGTCGGCGGCGATGAGGGTGCTCACCCGGAGAGCGAGGTCGTCGTATTCGCGAGCGAGGCCGTTGTCGACCATGTCGAGTTCAGCGGACCATGCGAGTGCGTTGGGCTGGGCCGAGCCGGCCGACGACAAGAGCTCACTCGCCGAATGGGCGTCGGCGGCGAGTAGTGAGTGCGTTGCTTCCAGCGTGCGACGGGTCGTCTCAATCGTGGTGAGGAGGTCGCTGATCGCCTCGGTATTGAAGAATATTGACATCGCGTGAAACTTATTCAAAGGATATGACCGTCTGCCAAGCCGGGTCGCACCCGAGGCGACGTTTCGGCGGTATCGTCGCTTCGATGGCAGTGGCTGAATCACCACCGCTTCGCTCGGCGAAATCTGGTGAGCGAAGCGGCATTGGAGTGCTCGTAGCCGCAATTCTCGCAATGGGGCTCACCGGGCCGGGTCAGACCATTGGCGTGTCGGTGTTCATCGACGACCTCGTCGATGGGCTGGGCATTTCACGTACCCAAGTCAGTAACGCCTATCTCGTTGGCACGTTGAGCGCTTCACTGTTGCTGCCTGTCGTCGGCCGCCAGATCGACCGGTTCGGGGTGAAGAGGTCCCAGGTTGTGATCGGGCTGATCTTCGGCCTCGCATTGCTGAACATGTCGCTCGTGACAGGCCTGATCACCCTCACTATCGGGTTCTTCGGTATTCGCCTGATGGGGCAGGGGTCGCTTTCGCTCGTGGCGTTGCTGTCGGTCTCGTTGCGCTTCGATAAATCCCGAGGGACAGCGCTCGGTGTGTACACGATGGCCGCAGCCGGGTTGTTGGCGCTGGTGCCGATCGGGCTGAGCTTTGTCATCTCGGAAGTGGGGTGGCGTTCGGCGTGGCGCGTCGCCGCGGTAGTGGTGGCGGTGGTGGCCCCGGCGTTGGCGTTGGCAGCCCTGCGAAAGATGCCCAAGGGTGCTGTTGCGGACGCCCGGTATCGATCCGACGGCGACCTCGACGAGCAGACCGGGGTCGATCGAAACACCGCTCTTGGCACACGCGGATTTTGGATCGTCGCGTCGGTTAGCGGATCGACAGCCATGTTGATCACCGGCTTGACCTTTCATCAGATCGACCTCCTTGGTGACGTCGGGTTGTCCGAAGAGGCCGCGGCGGCCATGTTCCTTCCGCAGGTTCTTGGGTCGTCGATCGTCGGTCTGTTGGTGGGTGCGTCAGCCGATCGCATCGGCGTTCGTTACTTGCCCGCGCTGGGAGGCATCCTTCTCACAGCCGCCTTGTTGCTCGGTTCGGTCGCGGCGCCGGGGGCATTGGTGTTCGTGTACGCGGTGACGGTGGGTGCCGCAGGTGGTGCGGTCAACACGATGGGCTCGACGGTTCTGCCGCTGTGGTTCGGTACCAAGCACCTCGGTTCGATCAAGGGCACGATGCAGTTGATCAACGCCGGTGCATCTGCGCTTGGCCCGGCGAGTCTGGCGCTGCTCGAAGCCCGGTTCGGCTCGTACCCGCCGGCCATCTTGGTTTTGGCCTCTTTGGCTGTTGCCGCGACCCTTTTTGCGTTCACACAACCGGCGCACATTCGGGTGGGACACACCTGAGTCTTCCTCCAGCGGCGTCGGGGGGGCACTGGTTGTGATTCCTCGACCGTAAATTACCGCGCGGAAACCGACTTTTGCGGAAAACACTAGCCCTGTTGCGAAAAAGTGAGCAAATATTTTATATGGCTCTGCCACCTTTGTTTTGCGCAAATCTCGGGACCAATTTGCGGAAGTTTCGATCCCGTTAATACGGAAAGGCTTATCTCTTAAGTAATTCGGGCGACTCCTACTACGTAACTCCCATGCGTGGGTATAAGTGGAGAAGGAAGCCCCAAGAAATGACAAAAGAGCATAGCTCGTTCAATATCCCGAAACGGTCTCGCGGCCGTTTGGCGGCAGTGATTGCGATGGTCAGCTTGATCGCGTCGACGCTGGTGATTGGTCCGGTCGCTGCTGCGGAAACGACGATCACCGGTACCAACGGCAACGCCGTCGACATCACCGAGGTGGTTCTCGACGATGGCGGCCCCGTGCTCATCACTCAGGACAGCCCAGACAACCCCTTCATGGATGGTGACACACCGGTCGACTTGGTGTCACTGACTATCGATGATGGCGGTACTGTCGTGCTCGACAACTTCCATGACGTGGTCGATATCACGAGCCTCGGCTTCCCAGACGGGATCACCGGCATTACTGCATGGGAGAACAATACGCGCACCGATTTTGGTGACCCTGACTTCGAGGCAGCGGCCGAGAGGGCTCTTGCGAGCTCTGACCTTCGGGACTACTTGGCGAATGACCCTCCAACCGGGTCAAGCACGGCCCCCAACCCGGATTACACGCTCGCTTTCGAGTCTCCTCTGACCAACGATGACTACATCGTTGTGATCGAGCGAAACGGAAACACGTT
>CAZHUR010000200.1:0-5194 GCA_964535395.1 uncultured Acidimicrobiales bacterium | reverse complement strand
GCGCTCGCCACGGTGCACGACAAGTGCGGGTCGTTGCGCGCTCGCAGGAACGGGCATTGAAGGCCTCGACTCTGGCCGGCGACGTGGGCGTGGTGGCTTCCCAAGAACAGCTCGCTGATTGTGACATCGTGGTGAATGCAACCCCGATTGGCATGGCCCACACGGACGGAGAAGGACAGCTGCCATGCAACGTCGATGACCTCTCCGCCGAGGCGATTGTCGTCGACATTGTGTACACGCCCCTAGAGACACCACTTCTCGCCGAGTCTCGCCGTCGTGGGTTGACCACGGTCAACGGCCTTTCCATGCTCGTTGGCCAGGCGGGAGAACAGTTTTCGACGTGGACCGACGTCGAAGCGCCTCTGGAGGCAATGTTCTCGGCAGTGAGGCGTTTTCAGCAGTGAGGCTGAACTAACTCCGTAATTGTGGGTTAACTCTCGGTAGCTTCTGCCGACTTAAAGAACAACGCAGAACGTACGGAGAAGCGAAATGTCACTTCAAGGAACCCTAAGCACGCTTGGAATTATCGAGCTGTTGGAGCTCTTGGCGAAACGCGATGCGAGCGGTCAGCTCGACGTCACCACTACTAACGGTTCGGCTAGCTACCTCTTTGCCGATGGCAAGATCAGTCTTGCTGAGTTCACCTTTGCGCGAGGAACAGGGGAGGACTCAGCCGAGGCAACGTACTACGTTCTTGCCGAAGAAGACGGAACCTTCTACTACGACCCGCAGGTTGTCGAAGGAGTGCCCGAGGGCGAGGCCGTCAAAACTATGCTCGGCCGCGCAAGCGAGGTCGGCGATCGTTGGGCTGAGGTCGAGGCATCGATCCCAAGCGTCTCCCACATTGTCTGTCGCAATAGCCAACTCGATTCTTCGGTCACTATTGAACCTGAATGGTGGAGTGTCCTCGAAGTACTCGGAACTGGCAAGACATCGACGCAGGTCGCACAAGTTCTTGAACTCAGCGTGCTCGACGCTTCCACCTCACTGCGAGAGATGGTCGACGCTGGCTTGCTCGTCGCTACCGACGACGTAATCGAAGAAGCCGCGCCAGAAGCGCTCGTTCCTGAGCCAGCGCCTGCCCCGGAGATGGCAGAAGCAGCAGTCCAGGAAGCAGCCACAGAACCAGCACCGATCCAGGAAGCACCCACAGAGCAAGCGCCCGTCCAGGAAGTGTCGTTCTCGAACGATGAAGCACCTGCACAGACGATGTCGTTCTCGAACGATGAAGCACCTGCACAGACCATGTCATTCGCGAATGAGGAGGCTCCTGTCCAGGAGATGTCGTTCTCGAACGATGAAGGCGAACTGATCGAGGATTCGATCGTGCCGATCAGTCCAGACCTCGGCGAAGAGGGGGAAGAGTCGGTACTCGAAGCAGTCCAAGCGCTCGACGTGCCCGTCGCTGAAGTTCCCCAGCCTGTAGCTGAAGTTCCACAACCTGTCGCTGAAGTTCCACAGCCGGTCGTTGAGGCGGTACCAGACGTACCCGCCGCCCAGCCGACGGCTGAAGCAAGCCCGTTCGATACCGGTGACCAGGGTTGGTCAGATAACCCTTTCGGTGAAGCCGAATTCGGTGCCAGTGAGCCACAGAGCTTCATCGAAGAGGCAGCACCAGTTGTCGAGACTCCTGTCATCGAGGACAGTGTCCCGTTCGAAGAGGCTGCGCCATTAACCGAGGTAACGCCTATTTCGGCAGCTGTAGAAGACGGCGCGGCCGAGATGTATGGCCTCGACTCGAACTTCCACAGTGCACCAACGCCCGAGGCGGCTCCCCTTGACTCACCGGCAGTAGCCGACGAGGTCATGAACGACCTCTCCTATCTGAACGACGATCTCGATCAGCAATTGGCGCCAGATGCTACATTCGCAGACATGCCAGCTCCAGAGTCCGCGCCACCGGCCCAGGCCAGCCCGATGCCAGAGCAAGAGACGCCAACTCCGGCCCCTCAAATCGGTGAACAAGATCCATTTGGTTCACTCAGCGATCTCGTCGTCGAGGACGAAGGTGCCGAAGATCGCAGTAGCGTCTTGAAGTTCCTGCGCCGCGACTAGTGCCCTTTGCGATTATCAGTGCAGCGGTCGGACTCATCGTGGGTCCGGTCCTTGCGTTGCTCGCGGAGGCCGTGCCCGACTACGGCGGCGGAGGTCAGTCCCCAACGAAGTGCAGACACTGCCAGACCCCGGTCTCGGGTGCGGCGTACCTGCCGTTTCGAACGTCTGGTTCGAAGTGCGGCAACTGTGGTCAACAGATCTCAGCTGGCCGCCTAGCTACCGTCGTCGCCACGGTCGTCATCTTCTTTGTTGTCGGCGGTGTAATCGGACCCCGGTGGCAGGTTGTACCGGTCTTGTTTCTGTCATCGGCAGCCATCGCTCTTTCCGCAGTAGACCTTGCTCGCTACCGGCTCCCTGACCGCTTGATGTTCCCATCGATTGGGATCGGTGTTGCCCTACTGGCGGGCTTTGCCTTCACGACCGACAACACCGACAACTTGATTCGCGGCATCATCACGATGTTGGCCTACGGGTTTGCGCTACTCATCCCGAACCTGATCATGCCCGCAGGACTCGCATTTGGAGATGTGAAGCTGGCGCTCTTGCTCGGGCTCTTTCTCGGGTGGACCGCAGAAACCAACCTCGGGGCATTTCGGCTCACGATCTTTGCGTTCTTCATCGGCATGATTCTCGGAGTGTTCAGTGGCCTGCTCGTCGGACTGGGGCGCCGCGTGTTTGGTCACGGCTTCATCCCCGATCCAGACTTTCCCCCGCCCGAGGACGGATCCTTCGAACCGCTTCTGCGTACCACTGCGCCATTCGGTCCAGCGCTCGCTCTGGGCGCTCTGACGGTGATCTTGCTGGCGGATCGAATCCTCCAGGGCGCCAGCATCTTGACCTAGCGATCCCCACGTGACCGAACGCCTGTGAGCGCCATCCGTCGACGTACAATCGACGGATGGATTCCCATTCGGTAGAGGTCGACCTCGGAGACCGCAGCTACTCGGTTGAGATCGGTTTTGGCGTTTTAGGCAACGTCGAGGCATATCTGCCAGAGACGTCTCGGAAGGTCGCGATCGTCACCCAGGAACAGATCGGTGTCGAGATCGACACCGGGGATCGAGAGCAGCGGGCGTTTTACATTGGCGACGGCGAAGAATACAAGACGCTGGCGACGATCGAGCGCCTCTGTCGACAATGGGCCGAGTGGGGGCTGAACCGAAATGACGTGGTCGTTGGGGTTGGTGGCGGCATCGTCACCGACGTCGCTGGCTTCGCCGCCTCGGCATACCACCGCGGAATCCCGGTGATTCAGGTCCCGACGACACTGCTCGGACAGATCGATGCTGCCATCGGTGGAAAGACGGGCGTGAACCTGCCCGAGGGGAAAAATCTTGTCGGTGCGTACTGGCAGCCTCTCGCTGTTCTCTGCGACGTCGGAACCCTCCAAACGCTTCCCGACCGCCACTACCGAGCTGGCCTTGGTGAGTTGGCCAAATACCATTTCCTCGACCAAGAGATGACACGCGAGCCAGCGCTGTTGAATGACGGTCGTCTCGTTGACGACGATCTTGTCGACCGTGTTGCCTGGTCGGTGCAAATCAAGGCCGACTCGGTCAGTGAAGACGAGCGCGAAGGTGGGCGACGCGCTCTGCTCAACTACGGCCACACACTCGCTCACGCGCTCGAAACGTTGGGCAACCACAAGTTGCTACACGGTGAAGCGGTCGGAATCGGCATTGCATACGCCGCAGAGGTGGCGTTGGAACTCGACCGAATCGATGCAGCTCGGGTTGATTATCATCACAACATCTTGCAGGGCTACGGCCTTGCGATGAAGCCGCCGGAGCCTCCGCGATTCGACGAGATCGAACCGTTGCTGCACCGCGATAAGAAGGCTCTCGTCGGGGTGACGTTCATCCTCGACGGGCCCGCGGGCGCCGAGGTCGTACCGAACGTCGACGCTGGCGTTCTGGCCCGGAGCTACGAGCGGTTCCTAGCGTGAGCAACACCAAGCCAGCGCAGTGCGCCGGGCGACTGGGCCGGGTGAGGGAACGACTGGACGCACTCGGCCTCGATGCTCTTGTGGTGTCGGGTGGGACGAACATCCGCTACCTCAGCGGCTTCAGTGGCAGTAATGGGACCGTCGTGATCACCAATGACACAGCTTCGCTCGTTACCGATCGGCGCTACGACGCTCGGGCAGCTGAGGAGCTTGCCGCTGCCGCTGGTGAGACTGGGGCCAAGATCACTATCGAGATCGCCGCCGGAGACGGTCTTGAGGCTATCGAGGAACTTGTGACCGAGGCCTCCGCGATCGGTGTCGAAGCAGATCATCTCTCGTGGAGTAAAGCTCAGACCTTTCAAGACAGACTTTCGGTCGAGCGGACGCGCTCGACGACAGGTTTGGTCGAAGCGCTTCGCGAATTCAAGAGTGCCTCTGAGATTGATCTGATGCGCAGGGCCGCCTCGATCGCAGATGATGCGCTCGCCGAGGTCACATCCAAGGGCATCGAAGGTATGTCTGAGCTCGAGCTGCAACGGTTGCTCGATCGAACTGCCCTCGGACTCGGGGCGGACGGGGCGAGCTTTGACACGATCGTAGCCTCCGGCCCGCTCGCAGCTCGGCCCCATCACGAGGCAGGGGAGCGGGTCATCGAGAGGGGTGATCTCGTCATCATCGACTTCGGTACCGAAGTGGGCGGGTATCGCTCGGATATGACCCGCACGTTCATCTCGGGCACGGCCACATCCCAACAAGAATTGATGCTCAAAGCAGTGGAGGAAGCCCAGGCCGCTGGTGTCGCTGCCGCCGCACCAGGTGTTGCTACTTCAGCGATCGACGAGGCATGTCGCAACGTGCTCGAGAGCCACGGATTGGCGGAGTATTTTACCCACGGGACAGGCCATGGTGTCGGGCTCGATATCCACGAAGCACCGTCGGTGAGTGCCACGTCGACTGCTACGCTCGCACCTGGTCATGTCATCACCGTCGAACCCGGCGTGTACATCCCAGACGTTGGGGGTGTGCGCTGGGAAGACACCCTCGTCATCACCCAGATCGGGTCAGATGTGCTGACCCAAAGTCTCAAGCAACCGCACCTCACGCCCTAACGGGGACAGACCGAAAGAAGCCAATGCCGACGATCACAACGAACGATCTCAAGAACGGAATGCACCTCGACCTCGACGGTGACCT
>CAZHUR010000199.1:0-5229 GCA_964535395.1 uncultured Acidimicrobiales bacterium | reverse complement strand
GCCTGCGCGTGCTTCCCCAATCTCATCGCCCTGGCAAGCTCTATCCGCTCGGTGATCACGGCCAACCAGACGAGTTTGATCCCGGCGAAGAGGCCCACGGGTTCCCGGGAGCCGACGATGAGGTACTCGTCGAGGTCAAGGCTGGAGATGTCATCTTCTTCAACGGCTACCTCTTGCATCGTTCGAAGAAGAACGCGTCAAGCGATCGACCGCGGCGCGCGTTGGTCAATCACTACTGCTCCGCGTGGTCGAACCTGCCCTGGATGACCCGCGAGGGCCTCGACATTGGCGTCCAGGACTACCGGGTGATCGTGCCGGTAGTTGGTGACGATCCCTATCCGGAACGCCCGATCGAGTCGGGGCCAGCCGAAGTGTTCTTGCGACCGGCTGCGGGCACCTACACCGACGCCCAAGAGATCATCGCCGACGGCTAACTCAGCTTGTCGCTCCAGAAGCGAACATCGCCAGGTTGGTTGTTCGGCCACCACGGGAGTGGCATGTCGAACTCATTGTGCAGCCAGTCGGCGAGGTCGAGACCAGCGAACGTCAGCCCCGAAGGATCGACCCGAAACAACGGACTCGCATCGGTGACCGGTCCAATTGGCACCGCTACGTTTGCGTAGATCGGGAGCAGCTGTGGGGCCTGGGAAAGCTCATCGGAGTCGAGTTTGAGAGTCTGGGAGACCTGGCGGTTCCACTCGGCGAGTTGGCTTGCCGCATCCACCTGCCAGTTTCTCCACGGGAAGGTGTCCGGAACGCCCATCACCAACAGCAATCCGACCTCGAAGGGAACAGACCCTCCAATGACCTGTTCGAGCGCAGCGAGCTGGACGTTCTCTAGCCCGGTCGCGTCGCTCGCCTCCATGAGCGGCCGAACGAAGTTGAGGTACGCCTCCCACGCATCCTCATCTGGCCGCGGGTCTTGTTCGGGTAGCGACGCGTCATCCACCACGACAGGCTAATGCTGCCTAGCTCGGAGAACTGACTAGCTCGGCGAGCTGAAATGCCAGCGCTGGTCGCGTGCTGGGGCTCTTGTTTGCTCGAGCGTGAGTGCTCCATTGCTCTGCGTCAAGACTCCGCTATGCGGTTCCCACAAATTGACCAACCGATAGGTCGATCCGGCGATTGTCTCGAGTCGCCAAAGCTGACTCGGCCAGGCAACATTTAATGCCGCAAGACCGACGGCACTTGTTGGTTCGAAGTTGCCGCCGCCGGTCGGCTCACCGACTCGGGTGAGATATCCATCGGCACCTTCCCACGCTGACCGCAGGCGGAACCATCCGTTATCAACCGGTTCGACTTCCCATTGAAGGCTTGTCCAATCGAGACGTTCAGGCGTGAGCTCGCCAAGCCAAGTGGTATCACCGGGAATTTGGTCGGAACCAGGAGCGCTTGCGCGACCGACATAGGTCTGGGTTGCCCCGGGAAGTGCTTGAATCCTGCGCAGGCCATCTTCTGTCACAGCCGCGTCGGCAAAGTCATTGAACGCTTCCACCATCCCCGCATAGGCCGCTTTTCGAGAGAGTGGTTCTCCCACCGCCCGTTCACGGAACGGTGAAGGGTAGCTGAACGTTCCGGCCGGGATCGGCCCCAGGTCTCTTGTGGTCGGGTGCAGCCACGAGCGCTCATCGGCGAAATCCCACATCAACAGTGAGACAACGGCAGGTTGTTCGAGCGCAAGGCGGGTCACTTCTTCGTAGATCGACCGCTGCAATCGGTTCTCTTGTTCGGTGAGTGGAGCGTTGTCGTCAGAACGCAAGACGACACTGACATCGAGTTCGGTGATGTACAGATCGAAGCCAGCATCTGCAAAGCGTTGGAAGTTCTCTCGCATACTCCAGAAATTAGGGTCCGAGTCGAGGTGCATCTGAAATCCGATTCCGTCGACCGGGACACCTCGTTCACGCATGGCTATCGCCTCTGCGAGAAGCGCATCGGACTTCGCGTTCACTTCCTCCACGCCGTAGTCGTTGATGATGAGTTGAGCGTCGGGATCCGATTCACGTGCCCAGTCGAACACGTCGTCGTAGCGGCCGCCGAACACGTCGTATTCGAGAAGGCCGGTTCGAAGGCCACGGGGATCTGCGGTTTCGCCGGGATCAGCAAAGACCTCGTTCACCACATCCCATACCCAAATCTCGCCGGCGTTCGATGATGCGATCGTGCGGACATAATTCTCGAGCACATCTCGATGACCTCCGTCGAGCGCTTGATACCAGTCGAGGGTCTCGTTGGCAGCGGGGTAGAGCAGTGTGTGACCGTGCACTCGAAGATCGTTGGCTTGAGCCCAACTCACAAGTTGGTCGAGTGGGGTTGTGTCGATGACACCTCGAGTGGGATGAGGGCCCCAGGGCATGTAGGCCGTCGCTGTGATGGCGTCGAACTCGGCTGCGGCCGTTGAGGCGTACAGGCCGTCGTCCCAGGCAGGGTCGTAGCTGTGAAGCACCCCGCCGACAGCGAGGCGGTCGGGTGCGCGGTCGGCGAGCCCTATCGGCGCCGAGTGCCGCTCTTGAGACGCAACACCTCCTGGAACCAACAAGGCTCCTACAAGGAAAATCAGTGTTACAACAAGTGCCCACCGTGATCTCATGAAGCTCAGGCTAGCCGGGTTGTGCAGTCCGACACAGAGGTGCCTGCTCTTGATCAAGAAGCTGCATACTTACGTATCACAGCTGAACCCCTCCCTCCAGGCAATACCCCCCTCGTTGAACTCCGAGCACTCGCTCCGGAGGGCACTCGACTTTTCGCAAAACTCGAGTGGTACAACCCCACAGGTTCGATCAAGGACCGGCCAGCGTGGACGATGTTCGAAAACGCCGTGCGCAATGGCGATGTCACGCCAGGAATGCCACTGGTCGAGGCGACGTCGGGAAACACCGGGATCGGGCTCGCACGCGTTGCGCTCGTCAACGGTCACCCGATGACCATCAGCCTCCCAGCGAACTCGACCGAAGAACGTAAGCAGCTGCTGAGGGCCTATGGAGCGAACCTCATCGAAGTCGACGGCGGCTCCAACGACGCGATTGCGCACGCTCAAGAACTTGTTGACGAAGGCCACGGCTTTATGTGTTACCAGTACGGCAACGCTGGAAACCCAGAATCACACGAATTCGGCACCGCGCTCGAGATCATCGCGGAGTGGCCTCTTGACGCGCCGCCCGACCACCTTTTCGCATCGTATGGCACGGGCGGAACGATCACCGGCAATAGCCGTGGGCTGCGCAAAGCGTGGCCAGAGATCAGAGTGCACTCGGTAGAAGAGTTCATGGACGACCCGATCAGCGGTATGCGAAGCCAAGAAGATCCTTTTCAGCCTCCCGTCGCTGATCTCTCTCTGGTCACAGATCGCCACCAGGTCACAAAGGCAGACTCGTTCGAGATGGTCTCGCAGACCATGAACCAAGAGGGCTACTTCGTCGGCACCTCGTCTGGCGCAATTCTTCATGCGGCTCAGAACTTCTTGAGTGACCAGGGCGGCACGGCTGTCGTACTGCTCCCCGATGCAGGTTGGAAGTACCTGTCTGGGGCTCCCTGGGCCTAACCCCACTGGTCATTCGGGTTTCTGCTCTACTAGTGGGATGAGCGATCCGCTTCTTCAACCGTTCAACATTCGCCACCTTGAGCTGCGGAACCGAGTCTTTTCGTCTAGCCACGAACCCGCCTACGGCGAACTCGGCATGCCCAAGGAGCGTTATCGGCTCTACCACGCCGAAAAGGCCAAGGGCGGGGTAGCGATGACCATGACCGCTGGCGGTGCCACGGTCAGTGTCGATAGTCCGCCAGCGTTCGGAAATCTCCATGCGTTCGACGATGCGATCGTGCCGTGGATTCGTGAGATGACCGACGAGATCCACGAACACGGCGCAGCTGCGATGATCCAGCTCTCGCACCTCGGACGCCGAACCACCTATAGCAAGGCCAACTGGCTTCCGGTTGTTGCTGCCTCCGCTCTTCCCGAACCAGCGCACCGTGCAATCCCTAAGGAGGCTGAGGAGTGGGACCTCGAACGCATCATCTCCGACTACGCGGACGCTGCCGAGCGGATGAAGGCAGGAGGCATGGATGGGGTGGAGCTCGAGTGTTACGGGCACTTCATCGACCAGTTCTGGTCGCCGCTCACGAACGTGCGTGACGACGAGTTCGGCGGATCGCTCGAAAACCGAATGAAGGTTCCGCTCCAGATCTTCCGCGCGATCCGTGAGCGCACAGGGCAGGATTTCATCGTCGGAACCCGCATCGCGATCGACGAGACGAAACCGGGCGGTATTCGAACTGAAGCCGGCATGCAGATCCTGAAGATGCTTGAGGATGAGGGTTTGATCGACTTCGTGAATGTGATTCGCGGCTATGTTGCGAGCGATGTCGAACTGACCGAGGTCATTCCGATCCACGGCATGCCCGCTGCACCGCACCTCGACTTTGCTGGCCGCGTTCGTGAAGCGACGGACCTTCCGGTGCTGCATGCCTCAAAGATCGACGACGTTGCTACCGCCCGCCATGCGATTGTCGAAGGCAAGCTCGACATGGTTGGCATGACTAGGGCACACCTTGCCGATCCGCACATCGTTCGCAAGATCATCGAGGGCCGCGAGGCTGAGATACGTCCTTGTGTCGGGGCAACCTATTGTCTCGACCGAATCTACGAAGCCGGCGAGGCACTCTGTCTGCACAACGCGGCAACGAGCCGTGAGGCAACGATGCCCCACCTCATCTCTACGGCTCCTGAGTCGAAACGAGTAGTGGTCGTCGGCGGCGGCCCGGGCGGGCTGGAAGCTGCACGAGTTGCCGGGGAGCGCGGCCACTCGGTGGTGCTACTCGAGGCAATGCCTTGGACCGGTGGCCAGATTCGCCTCGCAGCGCGTAACCAGCGTCGTCGAGACCTTCTCGGCATTATCGACTGGCGAGACGCAGAGCTCGAGCGTCTTGGCGTCGACGTGCGGTGCGACACCTTCGCTGACGAACAGGTAGTGAACGAACTCGACCCAGACATCGTGGTCATTGCTACCGGTGGTTTGGCGAACCTACCGGGACTCGACGGGGGAGCTGGCGAGGGCGACGAACTTACCTACACCTCGTGGGACGTCATCGGCGGTGACGTTACTCCGACCGGCGACGTGTTGATGTGGGACAAGGCAGGAACGCACTCGTCGCTGTCGGCAGCTGAATTGATCGCCCGATCTGGAGCGAACCTTGAGATCATCACACCCGAACGCATGCTCGGGGTAGAAG
>CAZHUR010000198.1:0-5238 GCA_964535395.1 uncultured Acidimicrobiales bacterium | reverse complement strand
TTCCAAGTTCGGCACTGGCGGGCCGGACTGTGCACGTCAGCACCATCGTGCGCTGAAGGGTCTGTGCTTTGACTGGCGTGACGAGCAATGGCTGCGACGTGCTGGTGGTTCGGGGCGTGAGCTTGCGTGGTTTCCTGGTCCGGTCGAGGCAGCCGACTGCTACCGCGCTGCCTTGGCCGATCCGTTGCTACTCATTCGTCAACACCCAGACGTTGAACGCCTCACGTCCCGTATGGCGGCTACGCGCCGCGATCGGATGACCATGCAGCTTCCGATGCTTCGCCGACCGCATCCAGAGGGCCTGCTCGGTGCAATCCGAGTCGAACTTCGCGGTGTTCAAGACGGTAAACAGCTGGAATTGGTCCTCGGTTGTTCCGAGCTGCCTGCGGTTGCGTCCGGGGCGGTGGCGGCGACGGCTGTGGAGACAATGACCGCTTTGGAACGGACGGGCAACCGTCAGGTTGGATCAAAAGGTCTCGCAGAGTGGGTAGAACCCTTGCCTTTCTTACACCGATTGCTCGATAGGGGCATCAAATGCGAGGTCTTTGTAGGGGCCGACGAAGACGCTGGATAGGCCATGAGGCGTGTTGTTTAGGGCCTTTCTGGGCCTGTGGAGAGTGCGTACTACCTAGAAGAAATCGCTACAGGAGGCGCTCTTTCGCGCCGACCATTTCATCGAAGCCCAAAAGTTTCTAGAAAAAACTCTAAAGGTTCGTCTCGAACGCGCCGTTACTCAATTCGTGATGCAGTGGGAAGCATTTCGTATACACGACTTTGAGGGAGAAAAATAATGGGCGAATCGACTGACACAACGGTCGACCTAACCGACATGAACGCGATGATCGAGGCCAACTTGCCTCTGGTCAAACACATCGTTCTTCAGGTAGCGGTTCACTTTCCCCGGCACGTAGAGCGAGAAGAACTTGCTCGTGCCGGTGCGCTGGGACTTGTTGAGGCAGCTCGTCGTTACGACGACAGCCGAGGTGTTCCGTTCGAACGCTTTGCAGCACAGCGCATCCGCGGTGCGATTCTCGACACCGTTCGCGCTGCCGACTGGGCTCCACGCTCGGTTCGCACACTCGCCCGTACGCTCGAAGCGACCGAGCAGCGTCTCGCTAGCCGCCTCGGCCGCGTCCCTTCCAAGCAGGAGATCGCCGATGCGCTCAGCATCGACACCAAGGAACTCTCGCGACTGCGTGACCGCATGTTCCGCTCGGTCGTCCTCGCTCTTGAACACGAGGTCTCCGACGATGTCGACGACGACCTCACACTGGTAGACGTTCTCGTCGACGAAGCCGCGATCGAGCCATCAGAAGAACTCGAGACCCGCGAGCTTCACGCATATCTTCGTGACGCAATTGCGCTTCTTCCAGAACGCCAGCGTCTTGTGATCCTCGGGTACTTCCTCGAGGGACGTACGAGCCAAGACCTCGCACGCTTCCTCGGTGTGACAGAGAGCCGCATCAGCCAGATCCGTTCCGAGGCAATTCAAATGCTGAAGGAAGGCATTGAGGCTCAGTACATGGCCTCGGGCGAAGGTGCACCTGTTCCTCGTGGCCGTTCGGCACGTCGCAAGGCTGCATACGTCGAAGCGATCGGCGACCGCAGCGACTGGCACGACCGCATGGACCAGATCTCCTTGATCGAAGCCGATGCACCGAACCTCCAGGTTGGACTGCCGCTCTCGTAAATATCTCTCCTTGTTAGACCAATAGATGGCCCGAACCGGATTGAAGTCCCGGTTCGGGCCGTCGGTCTTTTTGACGCAGTAGGGTTTCTCCGATGAACGTGTCTAAGCGGTGTGTTCCGGTTCGCCATGTCGTGGTTGCGTCAGCCATCGCGCTTCTCGCTTCGGCATGCGGAGGTGGGTCAGAGTCAACAGCCAGCCCGCCCACTACCGAGGCTGGGGTTGCAACCGAGGTGCTGGTCACGCCGTCGACCGATCTGACAGCGAACCATGTCGAGCCGCCCGTTTCGTTTGCGACGAGTCCAGCGACGGGCGGAGACCACTTTCCGTTCTGGATGAACTGTGGCTTTTACAGCGTCGAGGTCATCGAGGGCGCCGCAGCGCACTCGCTGGAACACGGCGCGGTCTGGATCACCTACGGCGAATCGCTCCCCAGCGACGAGGTTGAGGCTCTGCAAGCGTTAGCCGCGAGCAATCCTCGTTTACTCGTGTCGCCGTATGGCCACGATGACCCGATCGTGTTGAGCGCGTGGGGCGCACAGCAGCGAAACGTCCAGACAGCGTCCGCGCCCGAGGTCGCGGCCTTCATCGCACAGTGGCAGGACAATCCCGAGCTCGTCGAGGCCGGAGCGAGTTGTTCGAGCGCTGCGGGAACGCCGCCCGACGTGGTCGACGCGTTGATCGATGGGACCGAGATCCCCGAGGAGTTCTTCAGCTAGTCGCTGACGAAGCAGCTGCTACCAGCTCAGGTCACCAAACTTCACGTAGTCGATCGCGTACAGATACCGAATGAAGCGATCGGTTTCTGGGCTCCGAAAGTTCTTCTTGTTCACCAAGGTCGTAGCCAATTCGTATGCCGGTACATCGCCCAGGTACTCATCACTCGACTCGCCGTAGGTCGACTTGTTCTCTGCACTTCCTGAGCAGGCAATACCAATCTCATCGCAGTAGTTCTTGAAGCCGGTTGACATCTCCGAGACGTCGAAGACCTTGTCATATTCAAAATCGAGGGCAGCCGGCGGTACCTGGGTGTCCCAATGACCGTTGATAGTTGCATTGTCATTCGGGTCGACCCGTGCGTCCATTGCTGCATCAACAGTCTTGAGATACTGCTCGAAGGTGATTGTGTTTCGCTCTGTCTCACCGTTGAACAGTTCGGTGTATTGGCCGTAGAGCGGTTGGGTAAAGCTCGCCAAGTGAGAGGGGGTTAGGAGGGGCTCTTCGCGGAAGACGAACTTGTCGACGAAGCAACTGATCGCGCGGTCGATTGGGTCTCTCTTGACCACAACACTGTTGTAGCCATTCTCAGCAATGGCCTGTGAGCAGGCTGCAAAGTCTCCGCTGTTTCGATGGAAGAATCTTCGCGGTTGACCGTAGGTATCGGAGAGGTACTCGAAGATGGAGGTGCAGCCACACTTCTGCGCCCAGAAGAAGACGGTGTTCGTTTGTTCGTCAATGAATCCGCGGCGCGTCATGGTTTTGAAAGCTCTATCTGTTCGGCGTAGCAGAGTTGAACGTAGCAGTAAGCCGGTGGCGGCCGGCCCTACCCGAAGATCGTTTTGACGACTTCGTCGTGAAATTGGCCGTTGGTGGCAACGATGTGTTTGCCTTCGGTCCACGGCTGACCGTGCTGGTCGGTAAGCACACCGCCAGCTTCGGGGATGATGACCTGCATTGGCGCAATGTCCCAGATCTTCACGAGCGGATCGATAACAGCTTCAGCTCGTCCGGTGGCGAGCAGTAGGTAGCCGTAGGCGTCGGCCCATGTTCGCAACGTCATGTCGCTGTTCACCAAGCGGTCGCGCTCGTCGTCGTCTGGCCAGTATTCGAGTCCGCTCGTCATGATGTAGCTCGTTGCGAGATCGGCGTGCTCGTTGACCGATGTTTCACGGCCGTTGTGCTTGGCGCCCAAGCCGCGCCCAGCCGAGATGACCTCGTCGAGTGCGGGCATGACGATCACGCCGACCGCTGGACCGTGCTCGTCAACAACCGAGAGCAGGGTGCCGTAGAGGGGCACTCCGTGGGTGAAGCTCTTCGTTCCATCGATTGGATCGATGATCCACGTTCGGCCGCTGGTGCCGTCGCGAGCTTCCTCTTCTTCACCGATGATCGCGTCGGTTGGAAACGCCTGGCCGATTTGTTCTCGAAGGTAGCGCTCGGCTGCCTTGTCGGCCTCGGTTACGGGCGACCCGTCATCCTTCGTATCGAAGTCGACAGCGCCCCGATCGAACCATTTGCGTGTGAGAGCACCGGCGGCGGTCGCTAGTTCAACGGCCAACCCAACAAGAGCTTCGTCTGCTTCTGGAATATTCACGACGGCTAAGCCTAGTGAGGTTCTTCAGATCCAACGCATTAGGGCGCGGGGTTAGTTTGGAAGCGGATGATGTGAGTCGATCCACTCGTCCATTTCGACCCAACGTTCGAAGAGCCAGTGGATCTGTTCTTCAGGCTCTTTCGGGATCGTGGATCGCTCGTAGCGCCACGCTTTGATGCGTAGGCGACGTCGGGTATCGCCTATGTTTGCGATGATTTTTGGGATTCCGTCGAACGGCTCGACTCCGACGTGGCCGACCATGATGACGTCGGCGTTCGGCGCAGCTTCGAGCATCGCGAGCGTGCCTGCTGGTCGGGGTGGCAGAAGGTGGCGCAGCTTGCGGGCGAGTTCGAGTCGGTCGGGGTTGCGTCGTTCGATGGAATTGAGAGCCCGTTCGAGTCGCTTCTGGTTGAAGAAGGTTCCTTCGGGAAAGATGACGGCGGTCGACTTCTCATCGATACGTGCAGCCAGTTCGCGGATCGGCCGAAGCCCAGCTTCGATGTCTTGTGACACTCGTTTGACAAAGACGTGCTTCATTCGGTGCCCGACGATGTCGAGGTTCGGGGCCCATTGGAGTTCTTCTTTGAGGGTGTAGCGGGCCAGGATGCCCTTCCGGCTGAGCAGGACCGATGGGAGCAGGGCGTCGAACACGCTGCGGTGCCGGCCGATCAGGATCGCGTTTCCGGTGATCAGGTCTTCGTCGAGTTCTGAACCGTCGAGCGGTAGGGGAGCGATCACCGAGATCACGTCGGTGATCTTCGTCGTGTACCACGCCATCACCGTTTGGTACTTCTGCTGGATGCGTGGCGACGAGTTGTTCATCCCGAAGGGGCCCTGCAACCAAATGCCGAAGACGATGATGCGGCCCGCGAGGTCGATCATCAACATCGCTGCGATGAGGGCGACGAGGCGTGTTCGGCGAAGTCGGCCAGTGCCCGAGCGTCGGTCTTGGATGTAGGCAATCACCGACGCGATCGGAGCAACGATGGGCGTCAGCGCTGCCGACACTGCCAGGATCAGGTTGCTGATCGGACGTCGCTGCCATGGCCCGGGGACCTTCGAGAACACGTTTTGAGAGTACGTCAAATGCGGCGGAGCTTGAGACATCGAACGGCGAATCTCGCTTTGTTGCCGCTTCCAAATGAGCAAAGCCCTCGGACCGAAATCCGAGGGCTCTACGAAGCGGAGAGGGAGGGATTTGAACCCTCGAGACGGCTATAAACCGCCTACTCCCTTA